>NZ_JBIIOV010000135.1:0-8954 GCF_044342925.1 Mycobacterium sp.
CCGTAGCCGATCACACCGACCTTGCGGCCCTGAATGATCGACAGCTCGGCGTCGTCGTCGTAGAACATCTCGATTGCCACTGAGTTTCTTTTCCTTCTGTTCGTTTCCGTTACAGCTATTTAGCGTTCGTCATGCCGCGCGGTCCGCGCGATAGTGCTACCACACCGGACTGCACCGTCTCCTTGATGCCGTACGGTTCGAGCACCCGCAGCAGCGCTTCGAGCTTTTCCTCGGTGCCGGTGGCCTCGACAGTCAGCGACTCGGTGGAGACGTCAATGACCTTGGCGCGGAACAGGTTCACCGCCTCGATGACCTGGCTGCGGTTGCCGGCGTCGGTGCGGACCTTGATCAGAGCCAGCTGCCGGGCGACCATGTTGTCGTCGTCCTGCTCGACGATCTTGATCACGTTGATCAGCTTGTTGAGCTGCTTGGTGATCTGCTCCAGCGGTGTCTCCTCGGCGGTGACCACAATGGTCATCCGGGACATGTTCTTGACGTCGGTGGGACCGACGGCCAGCGACTCGATGTTGAACCCGCGCCGGGAGAACAGCGCGGCCACGCGGGCCAGCACGCCGGGCTTGTCCTCGACGAGCACCGACAGGGTGTGGGTCACAGTGTTGGCCATCAGGCACGTCCTTCGGAGTTGTCCTCGTCGAACAGCGGGCGGATGTTGCGGGCCGCCATGATCTCGTCGTTACCGGTGCCGGCGGCCACCATCGGCCACACCTGCGCGTCGGCGCCGACAATGAAGTCGATGACCACCGGTCGGTCGTTGATAGCCCTGGCCTGGTTGATCACGTCGACCACGTCTTCGGAACGCTCGCAACGCAATCCGACGCATCCCAGCGCCTCGGCCAGCTTGACGAAGTCCGGGATGCGCTGGCTGTGGGTGGCCAGGTCGGTGTTGGAGTAACGCTCGCCGTAGAACAGCGTCTGCCACTGGCGGACCATGCCGAGGTTGCCGTTGTTGATCAGGGCCACCTTGATCGGCACACCCTCCACCGCGCAGGTGGCCAGCTCCTGGTTGGTCATCTGGAAGCAGCCGTCGCCGTCGATGGCCCACACCTCGGTGTCCGGGCAGGCCATCTTGGCGCCCATGGCCGCCGGCACGGCGTAGCCCATGGTGCCCAGGCCGCCGGAGTTCAGCCAGGTGCGGGGCTTCTCGTAGGAGATGAACTGGGCGGCCCACATCTGGTGCTGCCCCACGCCGGCCACGTAGACGGCATCCGGACCGGCGATCTTGCCCAAGGTCTCGATGACGTACTCCGGGCTGAGGCTGCCGTCGCTCTGCGGGCCGTAGCTCAGTGGGAACTTCTCCCGAATCCCGTTGATATAGGACCACCAATCGGCCAGGTCGGGGTCGTCGACCCCTTCGTTGCCGATCCGCTCGGCACCGGCGGGCATCCGCGTGAAGGCGTCGATCAGATCCCGCAGGACGGCCTTGATATCGCCGACGATCGGGACGTCGGCGTGCCGGTTCTTACCGATCTCGGCCGGGTCGATATCGGCGTGGATGACTTTGGCGTCGGGGGCGAAGGTGGACAGCTTGCCGGTGACCCGGTCGTCGAAGCGCGCGCCCAGGGTGATCAACAGGTCGCTCTTCTGCAGGGCGGCCACCGCGGCCACCGTGCCGTGCATACCGGGCATGCGCAGGTTCTGGTGATGGCTGTCCGGGAAGGCGCCGCGGGCCATCAGGGTGGTGACCACCGGGATCCCGGTCAGCTCGGCCAGTTCCTTGAGTTCCTCGGTCGCGTTGCCGCGGATCACGCCGCCGCCGACGTAGAGCACCGGCTTGCGGGCGGCGGTGATCAGCTTGGCCGCCTCCTTGATCTGGCGGCCGTGCGGCCGGGTGTTCGGCTTGTAGCCGGGCAGGTCCAGCTGCGGCGGCCAGGCGAAGGTGCACTCGCCCTGCAGGACGTCCTTGGGGATGTCGACCAGCACCGCCCCGGGCCGGCCGGTGGAGGCGATGTGGAACGCCTCGGCGATCGAGCGGGCGATGTCGTTGCCGTCGCGGACCAGGATGTTGTGTTTGGTCATCGGCATGGTGATGCCGGTGATGTCGGACTCCTGGAAGGCGTCGGTGCCGATCAGGCTGCGCCCGACCTGGCCGGTGATGGCGACCACCGGGATGGAGTCCATCTGCGCGTCGGCCAGCGGAGTGACCAGGTTGGTGGCGCCCGGACCGGAAGTGGCCATCATGACCCCGACCCGGCCGGTGGCGTGGGCGTAGCCGCTGGCGGCGTGGCCGGCGCCCTGCTCGTGACGCACTAGAACGTGGCGGACCTTCTTGGAGTCGTACAGCGGGTCGTAGACCGGCAGCACGGCGCCGCCGGGGATGCCGAAGATCAGGTCGACGTCGAGTTCCTCCAGCGAACGCACCACCGCCTCGGCACCGGTCATCTGCTGCGGGGCTACCCGCTGCGTCGAATGGCCGTTGCGGTTGTCGGGTGCGCCGTTGGTCGGTGTCGCCGATGACGGGGCCGAAGTCTCGGTTGCTCGGGTGGCAGGTGCGCTCACTGGTGTCCTCGGTGTCTGTCGGGTGCGGATATTCAGATTGGGCAAGAAAAAACCCCCGTCAGCATGGCGGCTGTACGAGGGTTGCGCGCTGGTGCGTGTGGCTAAACCCGGCAGAGGGCAAGCGCGGCACCAACGCGCTGACCTACTACGAGCTCTCCGCCGGAAGTCATAACCCCGAAGGTTAGCCTCGGCACAGGTCAAGCGTCAAATCGATCCGGCTGCCAAATTAGTCCGGCGCAGTGCGATGATTCTCCGATGACGGACGGACCCGACGGCCCCAAGACGGTGATCCGCATTTCCCCGATCGCCCACTTCGCCTCGATTTTCCTGGCGTTGTCGCTGCTCACCATCGGTCCGGCCTTCGGGATGGGCGCCATGCTGGCGATGATGGTCATCCCGATACTGATCTCGGTGGCCATCGAACGGGTGCGCACCGTCGCCGACGACGAGACCGTCACCGCCCGCGGGCTGCGAAAGAGCCGGACGGTCCGGTGGACTCAGATCGAGGGCTTGGAGTTCACCCGCAGCAAGTGGGCCAAAGCCCGGCTGACCGACGAGGCCTCCATGGTGCTGCCCGCGGTCACCTTCTCGACGCTGCCCCGGCTGACCGCGGCGAGCCGGGGCCGGGTGCCCAACCCGTACAGCCGCGACTGACGTCTGCCCCGGGACGCGGGGTCAGGCGAAGGGGTTGTTGCCGCGAAGGTAGAGCCAGGCGGCAACGCCGCCGCCGATGGCCAGCACCAGAGCCAGGAACGATCCGATGAAGGGCCGGCGCGCCCAGCCTCGGCCGCCGTCGAAGCCGTATCGGCCGGGCCCGGCCAGAATGATCGTCGCCGCCGCGGCGGCCAGCATCAACAGGTGCTCTGCTGCCGAACCCAGCACGAACAGTCCGCCGTCCTGCCGTTGCGCCGTGAACGTCGCGAGCAGGCTGTTGACCAGGAAGGCCAGCGCGACCGCGGCCGCCACCGGGGTGAACAGCCCGAGTACCAGCAGCACCCCGGAGGCGATCTGGGCGCCCGCGGCGATGTAGGTGAGCATGTCGGCGTGCTGGTAGCCGGCCTCGGTGAGGGTGTCTTTGAACCCCTCCAGACCAGGACCACCCCACCAGCCGAACACCTTCTGCAGGCCGTGGGCGATGAAGATGGCCCCGAGCGCCACCCGCAGGACCAACAGGCCGAGGTCCTGGGTGCCGCGACGGCCGGCGGCCTTGGCGCGCTCCTCGGCGTCGGGTCCGACCTCCTGCGGTCGCGCCGGGGACGCTGCGTCCACCGGCGGCGTCGGCTGCACGTACGGAAGAGGCTCGGGTTCGTGGAGCAGCCCGTACCCGGTCGAGGGGCCCGGCGGCGGCGCCGCGGCGGCGCCGAACGGGGACCGCAACCGAGTGGTCTCGGCGTCGACACCCGCGCCGACACCGTAGGTTCCGGGCATCAGCTCGTCCTCGGGGTCGACCAGTCGTGCCGACTCGGGTCGCTGCCAGCCGGGATCGGGGTTCTGGCTCGTCACAGAGGCCAGAGTAAGTGCTGGAGTGGCCAAAGCGGGGATTTGTTGCTTACGTCCAACAGGTCGAGATCGATTCGAAACGCCCGCTGGGCACGCTCTGCGCCGACAGCGCGAGATACGGCGCCCCGGGAGCGCCGTGGCGGACACCGCCGTGTGATCCGTAACCTGACGGGCATGCGCGAGCGCCCACACCGATCGGCCGTCGGAACGTCGATGGCTGTGCTGTGCACGACGCTGGCCGTGCTGACGGTCGGTACGTCGGGATGCGCGCGCTTCGACAATGCGGTCTCCCAGCCGTTCACGACCCCGCCGGAGATGGTGCCGGGGCCGCCGTCCACCCCGCCGCCTCCCCCACCGCTTCCGCCCAAGCCGTTCCCGAAGGTGTGCCCCGCGCCGGGCGTCATGCAGGGCTGTCTGGAGAGCACCAGCGGGTTGATCATGGGTCCGGACGCCAAGACCGCCCTGGTCGCCGAGCGGGTGACCGGCGCGGTCAAAGAGGTGTCGGTGAGCGCCGAGCCCGAACTGAAGACGGTGATCCCCGTCGACGGCAGCGGCGACGGCGGCCTGATGGACATCGTGCTGTCACCGACCTACTCGCAGGACCGGCTGATGTACGCCTACATCAGCACCCCGACCGACAACCGCGTGGTCCGCATCGCCGACGACGACGTGCCCAAGGACATCCTCACCGGAATCCCCAAGGGCGCGATCGGCAATCCCGGGTCGCTGATCTTCACCAGCCCGACCACCCTGGTGGTGCAGACCGGTGACGCCGGGAACCCGGGGGCCGCCAACGATCCGAACTCGCTGGCCGGCAAGGTGATTCGCATCGAGCAGCCGACGACAGTGGGCCAGGCCCCGCCGACGACCGCGCTGAGCGGGATGGGATCCGGCGGTGGCATGTGCCTGGACCTGGCGGACAAATCGCTCTACGTCACCGACCGCACGCCGGCCGGCGACCGGCTGCAGCGGATCGGCCCGGACTCCAAGACCACCACCGTATGGACGTGGCCGAACCGGCCCGGGGTGGCAGGGTGCGTGGCGCTGGACGGCACCGTGCTGGTCAACCTGGTCGACACCAAGCAGACCGTGGCGGTGAATCTGGCCCAGGCCTCCGGAGCGGTCACCGGCGATCCGGAGGTGGTCCGCCAGGACACACACGGTCACGCGTGGGCGCTGGACGTGGCCCCCGACGGCAACATCTGGGGGGCGACGGTGAACCGGACCGCCGGGGACGCCGAGAAGCTCGATGACGTCGTCTTCCCGCTCTTCCCGCAGGGCGGCGGGTTCCCGCGTTCCACCGCCGAGGTCACCTGACGCCAGGCCGGTTGGTCAGCAGCAGAGACCCTGGAGCTTCAATCCAACGGGACAGCGACGGCCACCGTGGTCCCCACGCCCGGCTGTGACCGGACCTCCAGTGTGCCGCCCACCAATTCGGCGCGTTCGGCCATCGACAACATCCCGTATCCGCCCGACGACACGTCCACGATCACGCCGGCCCTGGCGGTGTCGAAACCGACTCCCCGGTCGGCGATCACCAGCCGGGCGACGCGATCGCGCACCGTGAAACTCACCGTCGCCGCCAGCGCGCGGGAGTGCTTGACAACGTTCTGCACACCCTCCTGCGCGATGCGGTACAGCGCCACCTCGATGTGTTCGGGCACCCGAGCGTCGTCGAGGTGCAGTTCCAGATCCACCTCCGGGGTGGAGGCGGCCAGACTGGCCAGCGCCCCGCCCAGCCCCAGGTCGTCGAGTACGGGCGGGCGCAGACCGCTGATCGCCGAACGCGCCTCTCCGAGAGTCAGATCCACCAGATCGCGGGCCTTCTCCAACTGCTCGGCCGCCGACGCCTGGTCGCCGTCGTCGACGGCACGGGCCGCCGCGTCCAGCCGGTAGGTGAGGCCGACGAGCCGCTGGGAGATCCCGTCATGGATGTCACCGGCCAGCCGACGTCGTTCACTCTCCTGGGCCCCGACCACCTGTTCGGCGAAGTTCTCGTGCGCCCGTTCCCGTGCCATCAGCTGCCGATGCAGCCGGGCCTGGTGCAGCGAACCGGCGATCAGCCGGCCGATCACGAGCAGCAGTTCGATGTCGCGGGCGGTGAAGTCGCGCCGGGAAATGGTGTGGACGTTGAGCACACCCACCAGGCCGCCCGGTTCGGTTTCCATCGGGACCGACGCCATCGAGGTGAAGTCGTTGCCGCGCAGCGCGGCAATCGGCACGTAGCGGGGATCGGCCTCCTTGTCGCTGACGATGACGACCGGCTCCCGGTGGGTGGCCACCCAGCCGGACACGCCGGACTCCAGCGGCAGCCGGATCCGGCCCACCTGTTCGTCGAACGGCGGGGTGGCCCCGGCCAGGGTCAGCGAGCTGTCGGTGTCGTCGAGCACATGCACGAAGCAGACGTCGGATTCCGTTGCTGCCGTGATCAACTGGGCCACCGCGGCGGCCATCGGCTCCACCCCGGGTCCGGTGGAGGTGGCCGCGATGATGTCGAGCAGCAGCGCCACCTCACGGTCGGCGTCGACCAGCCGGTGAACGGCGTTCGGGCTGACTCCCGGGTTCTTGAGCGGGCTGCTCACCGAAAGATCCCTTCTCGCAGCGCCATCGCCGCAGCACTGGTGCGATCGCCGACCCCGAGTTTGCGATAAACCGAACTGAGGTGGGTCTTGACGGTCTCTTCGCCGATGACGAGTTTCGCGGCGATTCCGCGATTGGACGCACCCGTGATGACCAGGGACAGGATTTCGCTCTCCCGTTGGGTCAGCCCGTGCCGGGCGCCCGGCCAGAACTGATCGCTCTGCAACCGCGCGGCGGTCTCGGCGGCCCGTGCGGCCAGCCCGGCGTCGATGGCGCTGGCGCCGGCCTGTACGCGTTCGAGCTGGCGCACCAGTTCGTCGCTGCTGATTCCTTTGAGCAGATAGCCCGCGGCGCCCACCCGCATCGCCTGGAAGAGGTACTGCTCGTCGTCGTAGACCGACAGCAGGATCACTTTCTGAGCTGGCCGGCGGTCACGGATCTCCCGGCACAGATCCAGCCCACTGACGCGGTGCATGCGCACGTCACACAGCACGATGTCGGGGTCGAGCTGGTCGATCACCGTCAACGCGTTGTCGGCGCCGACCACCTCACCGACCACCTGCACCCGGTCGGCGAACGGCGTGAGCATGGCTTTGAGACCCTCGATGACCATCTCGTGATCGTCGATGAGCACCACCCGCACCGGCATGGACTAACCGTAATTGCCAGCGGCCCTCTCAACCACCACCCGCCTCCCCTGATCGGGGGATGTTTCGGCCGGTTGAGCGCCACAGACTGAGGGCCATGAGCGCACTGCGGACCTCGTCTTGGTGGAACCGGTCGGACCGGCCGGCGCACTTGGAGGCGGTCATCTTCTCCGTGGATGCACTGCTTGCCGACAGCCGCGCCGATGAGCGCCTGCTTGCCGAAGCGGTGTGGGACTTGCATTGCGCCGGCATCCGGGTGGCCGTCGTCACCTCCGGGCACTGGCCGGCCGTGCACCGGGCGTTGCGCGACCTGCTCGGCGACGGCGCCGTCGAGGTGTTGGTGACCGGTGACGAGGTGGGTCGGTCAAAGCCGGATCCGGAGGTCTACCAGCACGCGTTGTGGCAAATGGGCGTCCGCGCGGTCGACGCGATCGCGGTCGAGGACTCCGCTGCTGGTTTGCGCGCGGCGGTCGCAGCCGGCCTGACGACGGTGGTGGTCACCGCCGGGGGGTGTGACCACGATTTCGTCGGAGCAGCCGCCGTGCTGTCCGGGCAGGAGGCCGCCGAGGCGCTGTCGGCGCATGGCTGCCGAAGGATGCTGCTCGGCTCACCAACTCACCCGATAAGCCGGCCTGCCTGAACTAGCCGCTCTGACCGCAGGCTTTGAGCACCAGCTCACGGACCCGGGCGGCGTCGGCCTGTCCCTTGGTGGCTTTCATCACCGCACCAACGACAGCCCCGGCGGCCTGAATCTTGCCGCCGCGGATCTTCTCGGCGATATCGGGATTGGCCGCCAGCGCCTCGTCGACGGCGGCCTGGATCAGTGAGTCGTCGCGAACCAGGGCCAGGCCGCGGCCGGCCATCACCTGCTCGGGCTCGCCCTCACCGGCCAGCACACCCTCGACCACCTGGCGGGCCAGCTTGTTGGACAGCTTGCCGTCGTCGACCAGTGTGATGACTCCTGCCACCTGAGCCGGCGTAATGGCCAGCGCGTCGAGTTCGACGCCTTCTTCATTGGCCTTCTGCACCAGGAAGTTGCCCCACCAGGCGCGGGCGGCCTCGCTGGAGGCGCCAAGGCTGACGGTGGCCGCGACCAATTCCACCGCGCCGGCGTTGACCAGGTCGCGCATCACCTCGTCGGAAACACCCCACTCCTGCTGAGTTCGCTTGCGCGTCAACCACGGAAGCTCCGGGATGGTGCCGCGCAGCCGTTCCACCAGCTCCGCCGACGGGGCCACCGGTTCGAGGTCGGGTTCCGGGAAGTATCGGTAATCCTCGGCGGTCTCCTTATCCCGGCCCGGGGAGGTGTAGCCGTCCTCGTGGAAGTGCCGGGTCTCCTGATGGACCTTGCCGCCGGACTCCAGAACCGCTGCCTGACGGCGCATTTCGTAGCGGACGGCCACCTCGACGCTCTTGAGCGAGTTCACGTTCTTGGTCTCGGTGCGGGTGCCGAACTCCTGCTGCCCGATCGGCCGCAGTGAGATGTTGGCATCGCAGCGCAGCGACCCCTGGTCCATCCGGACGTCGGAAACGTCCAAGGCGCGCAACAGGTCCCGCAACGCGGTCACATACGCGCGGGCCACCTCCGGCGCACGCTCACCGGCGCCTTCGATGGGTTTGGTGACGATCTCGATCAGTGGCACGCCGGCCCGGTTGACGTCGAGCAGCGAGGTGGTGGCGCCGTGGATGCGGCCGGTGTCACTGCCGACG
>NZ_JBIIOV010000136.1:0-8850 GCF_044342925.1 Mycobacterium sp.
CAATCAAACCCCAGCCGGACGACGATCAAGCGGCGCCCCCAGGCGCCGCGATGAGGAGTCCGGCAATCAGGATCAGCCGGCTTCCTGAACGGGGCCGGGCGGCGGCGGGGCGGGCAGGGCCGCGTAGAGCTGCCGCTCCAAGGCTTCGCGGGCCGCCCGCGACGTCGGTGCGGAGATGGCGAACACGTCGATCACCGAGGAACCGAAGGTGGTGATCTTGGCCCAGGCGATATCCACCCCGGCCTGCTCGAACACCGCGGTGAGCACGGCAAGCAACCCGGTGCGGTCGCTGGCGCGCACCTCGACCAGCTGCGTTGCGGGCCCGCCGGGGTGGCCTTCCTCCGGTCCGTGCCACAGAATCCGGGGCGGGGCCGGCGCGGCCGCCGGGACGCCGGGCTTGGGGTCCCCGACGCGTTCGGTGCCGTATTGGGCAGCCTCCCGATCCCGCTTCTGCAGTGCTCCGATGGCGTCCAGCTCGCCGTCGAGGGCGAGGATGAACTGCTGGCGCAGCAGTTCCGCCGCCGGCGGGGAACCGAAATGGGGCGACACCACGAACGTGTTGATGGCCGACGCCCCACCGGGCAATACGGCACTGTTGACCGACGCCGAGTGGACGCTGAGCGCGTTGAGCGCCAGCACTCCGGCGGCTTTGGACAGCAGCCCGCGGCGGTCCGGGGCGATCATCGTCACCGCGTAGGTGTGCGCCGACCCGCCCGGTGCCATCTCGACGTGGACGGCGCCGTCCCGGGCCAGCGCGAGGTGTTCGTCGGCGACGGGTTCGGGGTGGGGTTCGGACTCCCCCGCCATCAGGGTGCGACAGCGGCGGACCAGATCACCGATCAGCATGGACTTCCAGTCGCCCCACACCCCAGGTCCGGTGGCCAGCGAATCCGCCTCGGCCAACGCGTGCAGCAGTTCCAGCAGCACCGGGTCGCCGTCGAGGGCGTCGACGACGGAGCGGGCAGTGGCCGGGTCCTGCAGGTCGCGCCGGGTGGCCGTGTACGGCAGCAGCAGGTGGTGGCGGACCATCGCCGAGAGCAGCCGGATGTCGGAGGGCCACAGTCCCATCCGTTCCCCCACCCGGGTGGCCAGTTCCGCGCCGATGACGCTGTGATCGCCGCTGCGGCCCTTGCCGATGTCGTGCAGCAGCGCACCCAGCACCAGTAGATCCGGCCGGGCGACGCGCGTGGTGAAAGCGCTTGCGCGGGAGACGGTTTCGACCAGATGACGGTCGACGGTCCAGGTGTGCACCGGGTCACGCGGGGGTAGGTCGCGCACAGCGCCCCACTCGGGGAAAATTCGGCCCCACAGGCCGGTGCGGTCCAGCGCCTCGACGGTGGTCACCGTGGTGGGACCTGCTGTCAGCAGCACCAGCAGGTTCTCCAGAGCGTCCCGCGGCCACGGCGCCCGCAGTTCCGGAGCGATGTCGGCCAGCCGGGCCAGCGTCGAGGAGGCGATCGGAATTCCGATGGCAGCGGATGCCGCGGCGACCCGCAGGGTCAGGCCGGGATCGCGCTGCGGCCTGGCGTCACGGGCCAGGATGACCTCGCCGGCGTATTCGACGACGCCCTCGTCCAGCGGACGGCGCACCGGTCTGCGCAGCGCTGACAGCCCGCGGCGCGGCAGCGCGTTGGCCGCGGTGCGCACGGCGGAGTCGACGTAGTAACTGACGGTGCGGGCGGCGTCGGAGAGCATCCGCGCCAGGTCGAACCGGTCGCCGATGCCCAGCGCGGCGCCGATCTCGTCGGCGTATTGCGCCAGCAGTTGGTCGCGACCGCGCTTGGAGACCCGGTGCAGTTCGGTGCGGACGTTGAGCAGCGACAGGTGCGCGGCGGCCAGCGAGCCGCCCGGCGGCTCCGCCGAAGAGCTGGAATACACGTCGGCCACTTGCGCGATCGCCAGCGCGTTGAGCAACTGGACGTCGCGCAGACCGCCCATCCCGGCCTTCAGATCGGGCTCAGCACGATGCGCGATCTGGCCGCTGCGCTGCCAGCGCGCTCTGGTCTGCTCGACGAGATCGTCGAAGCGGGAGGCGATTCCGGCCCGCCACTGGCGCCGGGCACCGCCGATCAGCTGACCGGACAGGTGATCGTCGCCGGCGATGTGCCGGGCCTCGAGCACGGCCAGTCCGGCGGAGATGTCCGAGCCGGCCACCTGCAGCGTCTCGGACACGGTGCGGACGCTGTGGTCGAGCCGAATGTTGGCGTCCCACAACGGATACCACAACTGCTCGGCCACCTCGGTGACCGTCTCGGTAGGCATGCCGTTGTGCAGCAGCATCAGGTCGAGGTCGGAGCATGGAACCATCTCGCGACGGCCCAGACCACCGGTGGCCACCAGAGCGAATCCGCTGCCGGGGGTGATGCCGATCTCCGCTGCCTTGGTGGTCAGCCACAGTTCGTTCAGGTCCAGTAGCGCCTCACGCAGAGCAGAAGCATCGAGGCGGTGCGACACGCTGCCGAGGAGCTGGCGGCTGGCCGCCGCCAGGTCGGTCGCGGGGTGCCGCGGCTCCGCCGCCGGGAATTCCACTCTCCCGGCGGCGGCCGCGTCGCTTGTCTGTTTTGCCATTTCATGTCCCGGGCGATCTAGAGAGCGTCCGAGCCCCGCTCGCCGGTGCGCACCCTGATGATGGTCTCCACCGGGCTGACCCATACCTTGCCGTCACCGATCTTTCCGGTGCGGGCGGCGGCCACGATGACATCAACCACCCGGTCCACCGCGGTGTCGTCGACGACGACCTCGACGCGAACCTTCGGCACGAAGTCCACGGCGTATTCGGCGCCGCGATAGACCTCCGTGTGACCCTTCTGACGTCCGTACCCCTGGACCTCGCTGACCGTCATGCCCAGAACACCGAGCTCTTCCAGGCCGGTCTTGACGTCTTCCAGAGTGAACGGCTTGACGATCGCAGTGATCAGCTTCATTTTCCCTATACCTCCGCGCCTTGACGTGAGAAGACCGAGCTACCGCCGCCACCGCCGCCGGCCACGGCGAAGTCGTACGCGGTTTCCGCGTGTTCGGACTCGTCGATACCTGCAGCCTCGGCTTCACGATCGAGCCGCAGTCCGATGGTGTACTTCACCAGCAAGGCCAAGATAGCCGTGACGACCGCCGAGTACGCCATCACCGCCCCGGCACCGACGGCCTGTCGCCACAGCTGATCGGTTCCGCCGCCATAGAACAGTCCGTTGACAGCCGCCGGCGCCTCCTCGGTGGCAACCAAGCCGACCATCAGCGTCCCGACCAGTCCGCCGACCAGGTGCACCCCGACCACGTCGAGGGAGTCGTCGTACCCGAGCCGGTATTTCAGGCCGACCGCCAGCGCACACAGCACACCGGCCGTGGCGCCGATTGCCAGCGCCCCGACCACGTTGACCGACGAACAGGCCGGTGTGATGGCCACCAGACCGGCCACGATGCCCGACGCCGCACCCAGCGAGGTGCCGTGACCGTCGCGGACCCGCTCGGTGACCAGCCAGCCCAGCATCGCCGCGGCCGTCGCGACCGTCGTGGTGACGAACGTGGTGCCGGCAATGCCGCCGGCACCGATCGCCGAGCCCGCGTTGAATCCGTACCAGCCGAACCACAGCAGGCCGGCGCCGAGCATCACGAACGGCAGGTTGTGCGGTCGCATGGGAGTCCCCGGCCAGCCGAGGCGCTTGCCCAGGATCAGCGCGAGTACCAGCGCGGCAATGCCGGCATTGATGTGCACCGCTGTTCCACCGGCGAAGTCAATGGCTTTGAGCTGATTGGCGATCCAACCACCGGTCTCGGCCGTCACCCCGTCGAAGGCAAACACCCAGTGCGCCACCGGGAAGTAGACGAACGTCGCCCACAACCCGGCGAACAGCAGCCAGCCGCCGAACTTCAGCCGGTCGGCAACCGCACCGGAAATCAGTGCGACGGTGATGATGGCGAACATCAGCTGGAACGCCACGAACACCGTCTGCGGGATCGTGCCGGCCAGCGGGATGGTCACGGCCTCGACGGCCTCGATTCCGGCCACGGGATCGGCGATCACTTCAGCAACGGCGTTTCCGCCGATGAGGCCTTTGAGGCCGAAATACTGGCCGGGGTTGCCGAAGAAGCCCATCGTGTCGTTGCCGAAGGCCATCGAATAGCCGTAGAGCACCCAGAGCACCGTCACCACACCCATGCCGCTGACGCTCATCATGATCATGTTGAGCACGCCGCGGGCGCGCACCATACCGCCGTAGAAGAATGCCAGGCCTGGTGTCATCAGCAGCACCAGCGCGGCGCTGGCAAGCATCCACGCGGTGTCACCGGTGTCCGGCACTCCCAAGACTGGGAATAGGTCCACTGGAAAGTTCCTCCTTTACATCGCCGATGGCCGGCGACCTAGGGAGAACCTTGCGCAGTGGTTGTTTCCGGTTTCAGACCCCGGTGTTTCGCTCAGGTGAACGAACCCGCGGCCGAAGTTTCGGTGCTGTTACACGCTGTGCTGATGGTGCTGTTACACGCTGTGCTGATGCGCGCGTACACGCTGTGCTGATGCACGCGGCCCGACCGCTCAGCCGAGCAGCGCGTCGACGAATGCTCCCGGCTCGAAAGGCGCCAGGTCGTCGGGGCCTTCGCCGAGGCCCACCAGTTTCACCGGAACCCCGAGTTCCTGCTGAACCCGGAAGACGATGCCGCCCTTGGCCGTTCCGTCCAGCTTGGTCAGCACCACACCGGTGATGTCGACCACGTCGGCGAACACCCGCGCCTGGGTGAGACCGTTCTGCCCGATGGTGGCGTCGAGCACCAGCAGCACCTCGTCGACGGCCGCCGCCCGCTTCTCCATGACCCGCTTGATCTTGCCCAGCTCGTCCATCAGACCGGTCTTGGTGTGCAGCCGGCCGGCGGTGTCGATGACGACCACGTCGGCGCCGGACTCGATGCCCTTGTCCACCGCGTCGTAGGCCACCGACGCCGGGTCGGCGCCCTCCGGGCCGCGGACCACCTCGGCGCCCACCCGCGACGCCCAGGTCTGCAACTGGTCGGCGGCGGCGGCGCGGAAGGTATCGGCGGCGCCCAGGACGACGCGACGACCGTCGGCCACCAGCACACGGGCCAGCTTGCCAACGGTGGTGGTCTTTCCGGTGCCATTGACGCCGACCACCAGCAGCACCGACGGTTTGTCGTCGTGCGGAAGCGCCCGGATGGACCGGTCGAAACCGGGATTGAGCTCCTGCACCAGCACCTGACGCAGCACCGCCCGGGCCTGGGCCTCGGTGCGCACGCTGCCGGCCGCCATTCCGGCGCGCAGGTGTTCGATCACCGAAGTAGTGGTCGTCGGCCCGAGGTCGGCGATCAGCAGGGTGTCCTCGACCTCTTCCCAGGAGTCCTCGTCGAGGTCGCCGCCACCGAGCAGACCGAGCATGCTGCGGCCGAACGCATTCTGGGACTTGGCCAGCCGCCCGCGCAGCCGTTCCAGCCGTCCGGCGGTCGGGGCGATGGTGTCGATCGGAGACGGGGCGAGGGCGGTCTCGGCCACGGTGTCGTCAACGACGAAGTCCTCGACGACGAAGTCCTCGACGACGAAGTCCTGGACGACGAAGTCCTGGACGACGATGTCCTCGTCGACGAAGTCGTCGCCGACCGTGGTCTCGGCCAGGATGTCGTCGGCCACCGGCGGGCTGGGCAGCATGACACCGGCGTCGCGCGCGGCGGTCTCGTCGAGAACCGGGGGTTCGGGCAGCCGGACCTGGGAGATCGGCCGTTTCAGCGAGTCCCGCGGAATAGCGGCGTCGTCACCGACCCCGGGCAGGCCGGTGGTGTCGATGAGCGGCGGCTTCGGCGATCTGGGCCGTTCCACCGTCGCGGGGCCTGACGATTGTGTGAACGAGATGCCGGAGGTGGCGGTGTAGCCGCCGGAGCGGTCGACTTTTGTGGGAGCCTCGATGGCAGGCTCTTCGGGGGCAGGAAGCAGACTGACCTGGCGGCGCCGGTAGAGCACTGTCCCGACGACCAGTGCGACGATGACGAGGATGGCGATGACCGCGAGAGCGATCCAGAGACCCTGTGACACCGTGTCATTGTTCCAGGGTTCCCGGTCGCGCCGCTGCCAGGCTGACAAACCCGACCCGGACCGGTCCGAATGAGCGACGGATTGTCGGCGCGCAAGCTGCGCCATATCGACGCCTGCCTGACCGGGCCGGTCGAGTTCGTCGGGGTCAGCACCGGCTTCGACTGGTTCCAGCTGCCGTACAACGCCCTGACCCAGACCAACCTGCCGGACATTGACCTGACCACCCGGTTTCTCGGCAGCCCGCTGCGGGCTCCGGTGCTCATCGGGGCCATGACCGGCGGTGCGGACCTGGCCCGCACCATCAACCGGAACCTCGCCGAGGCGGCCCAGAAACTCGGTGTCGGCATGATGCTGGGGTCGCAGCGCATCATGCTGGGTGACGACCCGGCCGCCGACGCGGCGGCAGCCAGTTTCGAGGTTCGTGACCTGGCACCCGATGTGCTGCTGATCGGCAACATCGGGCTGGCGCAGGTGACCGACCGGCTGGCGCCCCGGCTCGCCGCGGCCCTGGAACGGGTCGGAGCGAACGCCGTCGCGGTGCACCTCAATCCGCTGCAGGAGGCGATGCAGGAGAACGGCGACACCGATTTCGCCGGGTCGCTGGAACAACTGGCCCGGCTGGCCGAGGAACTGCCCTACCCCGTGCTGGTCAAAGAGGTCGGACACGGTATCGGCGCCGCGGCGGCCGAGCGGCTGCGCGGTATGCGAATCGCCGCGGTGGATGTCGCCGGCGCCGGCGGCACCTCATGGGCGCGGGTGGAGCAGGTCGTCCGCTACGGAGAAGTCCGTTACCCCGCCGTCGCCGACTGGGGAATCCCTACCGCGCAGGCCCTGATGGAAGTACGCCGCACGCTGCCGGACATGCCGCTGGTGGCCTCCGGCGGGGTCCGGTCGGGTATGGACGCCGCCAAAGCCCTGGCGCTGGGCGCCGACGTGGTGGCGATGGCGCGGCCGCTGCTGGCGCCGGCGATCGAATCGGCGGCCGCGGTGGTCGACGTCCTCGGAGGTTTCATCGACGAGTTGCGGATCTGCCTGCACGGCGCCGGCGCCGCCGATCTGGCCGGCCTGCGCCGCATCGGCGTCACCGGCTAGTTGTCGGCTGCCGCGCCGTCGCGGGTGATTTCGGTGCACTGGCGAGCGCTCAGCGCATGAAAGTGCACCGAAATCGCACTAGGAGGAGACCAGGGTCTCCCCGCGCATCCGCTGGGAGATCACCTGGGTGATGCCGTCGCCCTGCATGGAGACGCCGTAGAGCGCGTCGGCGATCTCCATCGTCGGCTTCTGGTGGGTGATGACGATCAGCTGCGACTGTGAGCGCAGCTGCTCGAACAGCCCGATGAGCCGGCGCAGGTTGACATCGTCGAGGGCGGCCTCGACTTCGTCCATGACGTAGAACGGTGACGGCCGGGCCCGGAAGATGGCCACCAGCATGGCCACCGCGGTCAGCGACTTCTCGCCGCCGGACAGCAGCGACAGCCGCTTGACCTTTTTGCCCGGCGGCCGGGCCTCCACCTCGACACCGGTGGTCAGCATGTCGCCGGGATTGGTGAGCAGCAGTCGGCCCTCGCCGCCCGGGAACAGGGCGGCGAACACCTGGGAGAACTCCCGCTCCACGTCGGCGTAGGCCTCGGTGAACACCTGCAGAATGCGGTCGTCCACTCCGGCGATGACGTCGAGCAGATCCTTGCGGGCCGCTTTGACGTCCTCGAGTTGGGTGGACAGGAAGTTGTAGCGCTCCTCCAGCGCGGCGAACTCCTCCAACGCCAGCGGGTTGACCCGGCCCAGTTCGGCTAGTTCGCGCTCGGCGCGTTTGGCCCGGCGCTCCTGGGTGGACCGGTCGAACGTCATCGGCGCCGGTGCGGTGACCTGCTCGCCGCGTTCGCGGGCCTGCTCGTATTCGGCCATCTCGAGCTCCGACGGCGGCAGCGCCACCTCAGGGCCGTACTCGGCGATCAGATCGTCGCCGGCCATGCCGAATTGTTCGAGCACGGTCTGCTCGAGTTGTTCGATGCGCAGGGCCGCCTGCGCCTTGGCCACCTCGTCGCGGTGCAGCGAGTCGGTCAGCTGGGAGATCCGGGCGTTGAGTGCGGCGACCTCCTGGCGCACGGCGGTCATCGCCGTGGCCCGCTGCTGACGTTCGGCTGCCAGCCGGTCCCGGATCCGGGCGGCGGCGGTGACCACGGCACCGAGCCGCTGGGCGAGGTGGCGGCCGCTCTCGGAGACCGCGGCGGCGACGTCGGCGGCGTGCTGGCGGGCGGCCCGCGCGTGTTGCGCCCGCGCCCGCGCCTCGCGTTCGGCGGCGGCGGCCCGGCGCAGCGAATCCGCTTTGCCCCGAACGGCATTCGCACGTTCCTCGGCGGTGCGCACCGCCAGCCGGGCTTCCACTTCGGCGGAACGGGCGGCTTCGGCCGCTTGCTGGATCTGCTGGCGTTCGCCGGGAGAGGCTTCGACGACGGTCTGCGCCTCCTGGGCACCGTGCAGCCGGGCCTCCAACTGACCGAGATCCTCGACCGCCTGGGTGCGGCCGGCTTCGAGTTCGTCGCGCTGGGACTGCAGGCGCCGCCACTCCTCGTCGGCAGCGCGCACGTCCTGTCCCAGCCGGCCGAGCTGTTCGTAGATGGCCGAGATGGCGGCGTCGGATTCGTTGAGGGCGGCCAGCGCCTGTTCGGCGGCGTCCTGCCGGTTGCGCTGCTCAGCCAGCGCGCCGGCCAGGGCGGCGGTCAGTTCGCCCACCTGCGTCTCGGCGGCGGCCAGTTCGGTGCGGGCCTGCTCGATGGCGCCGGCGATCTCCAGGGTGCTGGGCTTGCGATCCGACCCGC
>NZ_JBIIOV010000137.1:0-8748 GCF_044342925.1 Mycobacterium sp.
AGCCCGAACGATCCGGCAGCCCAGGATCTTTCGCGGCCTGGGATTCGCTGGGTTTTCAGGGTCGCAACTTCACCGGAACCGGCCCTACTGCCGCGGAACTAGCCGCACTCAACGGCCGCCCGGCCAAGCAGCCGATCCGCATCTACGTCGGCCTGCAAACCGCCGCTACCGCCGACGAGCGGGTGGCGGTGCTGCTGTCGGAGTTGCAGCGCACCCGCGCGTTCGACCGACGGATGCTGGTGATCATCCCCACGACCGGCACCGGGTGGGTGGATCCCGTTGCGGCCCGGTCGATCGAATCCATGTACAACGGCGACACCGCCCTGGTGGCCATGCAGTACTCCTACCTGCCCAGCTGGATCTCCTTCCTCGCCGACCGGGACAAATCGGTCGAGTCGGGCCGGTCCATGATCGACGCGGTCCATCGCAGATGGCTGCAGTGGCCGGCCTCGACCAGGCCGAAGCTGGCTCTGTTCGGGGAGAGTCTGGGGTCGATGGCCGGGCAGGGCGCTTTCGGTTACCTGCACGACGTGGCCGACATGAGCTTCGAATCGGTGTTGTGGGTGGGGCCGCCGAATGCCAGCAAGCTGTGGAAGGCGCTCACGGTGCGCCGTGACCCCGGGACGCCGGAAGTCCAGCCACGCTACGACAACGGCCGCACCGTCCGGTTCGCCCAGGCGTCCAGCCCCGCCGAGATCGCCGCAGTGGCTTCGGTGCCGCCGTGGACCGGCACCCGGGTGCTGTTCCTGCAGCACGCGTCGGACCCGGTGGTGTGGTGGTCGCCGGATCTGCTGTTCCGCAAACCGGATTGGCTCGACGAGCCGCCCGGATTCGACCGCTCCGCGGCCATGCGGTGGTACCCGATCGTGACGTTCTGGCAGGTGAGCGCCGATATGGCCGGCAACGTCACCAACTCGACGGGTACTCCGAGCGGACACGGCCACAACTACGGTGAGAGCCAGCTCGACGGCTGGGTGGCCGTCGCCGCCCCGCCGGAGTGGACCGGCTACGACACCGATCGGATCCGTCGCTCGCTGGAAAAGGTGATCTCCGCCGGAGGGCCGGAATTCGGATGAACCGCAAGCAGATTCGTGCTCTAGGTCTTTCGGCCGCATTGGTGGGGTGGAGCTTCACCGCGGGCCTCGACAAGCCGTGGCGGCGTCACCCGTTCGCGCAGGCCGTCTACGGAACCGGGCTGGCTCTGGCCGCTGGCGCCCCGCTGGGCCTGCGGCCGCCGAACCTGATGTCCGGGTGGCGGCTGGGAGGTGCCGTCGCCGGCGCGGTGGCCGCCGGGGTGGCGGTGGGGGCCGCGGTGCCGCGGGTTCGGGCCGCGATGCTGCAACGGCAGTTGCCTGCGCGGCCGGGACACTGGCTGGCGGTGGAAATTCCGCTGGGCACGGTGTGGTCGGAAGAGACCGCTTTCCGGGGAGCTTTGGCGACCGTCGCCGGCGACGCCTTCGGACCGTCGGCCGGCCGGATGATGCAGGCGCTGACCTTCGGCCTCACTCATGTCCCGGACGCGCGCGCAACCGGCGAGCCGATCGGGGTCACCGTCGCCGTCACCGGGCTGGCCGGGTGGGTGTTCGGTCTGCTCGCGGAGCGGTCCGGCAGCCTGGTGGCGCCCATGCTCGCGCATCTGGCGATCAACGAGACCGGCGCGGTTGCGGCGCTTGCGGTGCAGCGCGCCGGGAACAACCGGCGATGAGCCGGCGCGTCGACCCCGAGGGGGCTCGCGCCGCCGTCTGCGCTCTGACGCCGTGGCTGCGCTCCGGCGCGGCGCCGGCACCGGACCGGGCTGCACTGGGCGCGGCGGTCCGGCTCACCGCTCGCACTCTCGGCCAGCTCGCACCGGGATCCAGTGTGGAGCTTCGAGTGCCGCCGTTCGTGGCCGTCCAATGCGTCGCCGGCCCTCGGCATACTCGGGGAACCCCGCCGAATGTGGTGGAGACGGATCCGCGGAACTGGTTGCTACTGGCAACCGGACTCCTTGCTTGGGACGCGGCGGTGGCCAACGGCCTGGTCAGCGTGTCGGGTGCGCGGGCCGCTGAGATCGCGGCGTGGTTGCCATTGATCGAGATCCCCGAAGGGTGATCCGGCCATCCAATTGGGCGAACCGCCGATTCGTTCGATTCCCGGAATTGCCCCGCCGCCCGTAGACTGACACCGCCTACCGACCGCCAGGGAGGATCCCTAGCATGACCGGCCAACTGGAAAACCCACCTCGGGAAGAGTGCGGCGTCTTCGGCGTCTGGGCTCCCGGCGAGGAAGTCGCCAAACTCACCTACTACGGCCTCTACGCGTTGCAGCACCGCGGCCAGGAGGCCGCCGGCATCGCCGTCGCCGACGGCTCGCAGGTGCTGGTATTCAAGGACCTCGGCCTGGTCAGCCAGGTATTCGACGAGCAGACCCTGGGTGCGATGCCCGGCCACGTCGCCATCGGCCACTGCCGGTACTCCACCACCGGCTCCACCACCTGGGAGAACGCCCAGCCGGTGTTCCGCAACACCGCCGCCGGTACCGGGGTTGCGCTGGGTCACAACGGCAACCTGGTCAACACCGCCGAACTGGCCGCCCGCGCCCGCAAAGCCGGTTTGATCAACCACAAAGCCCCCGGCGCAGCCACCACCGACTCCGACATCCTCGGCGCCCTGCTGGCCGGCGGTGCCGCGGACTCCAGCATCGAGCAGGCGGCGCTGGAGTTGTTGCCGAGTGTGCGCGGCGCGTTCTGCCTGGTTTTCATGGACGAGACCACGCTGTACGCCGCCCGGGACCCGTTCGGGGTGCGGCCGCTGTCGTTGGGTCGGCTGGACCGCGGTTGGGTGGTGGCTTCGGAAACCGCCGCGCTGGACATCGTCGGCGCGTCGTTCGTGCGCGACATCGAGCCCGGTGAACTGCTGGCCATCGACGCCGACGGGGTGCGGTCCACCCGGTTCGCGCCGCCCACCCCCAAGGGCTGTGTCTTCGAATACGTCTACCTGGCCCGGCCGGACAGCGTGATCGGCGGCCGTTCGGTACACGCGGCCCGGTTGGACATCGGGCGGCGCCTGGCCAGGGAGCTGCCGGTCGACGCCGACCTGGTGATCGGTGTGCCGGAGTCCGGCACCCCCGCGGCGGTGGGTTACGCCCAGGAATCCGGCATTCCGTTCGGGCAGGGCCTGATGAAGAACGCCTACGTGGGGCGGACCTTCATCCAGCCCTCGCAAACCATCCGTCAGCTCGGTATCCGGCTGAAGCTCAATCCCCTCAAGGATGTGATCCGCGGTAAGCGGCTGATCGTGGTGGACGACTCGATCGTCCGGGGCAACACCCAGCGGGCCCTGATCCGAATGCTGCGCGAAGCGGGCGCGCTGGAGGTGCACGTCCGGATCGCCTCCCCGCCGGTGAAGTGGCCGTGCTTCTACGGGATCGACTTCGCCACCCCCGCCGAACTGATCGCCAACGCGCCGGGAACCCAGACCGACGAGGGGGAGATGCTGGAGTCGGTGCGCCAGGCGATCGGCGCCGACACTCTGGGCTACATCTCCCAGCAGGGCATGGTTGCCGCCACCGAGCAGCCGGTCAGCCGGTTGTGCTGCGCCTGCTTCGACGGCAAGTACCCGATCGAGTTGCCGACGGCCACCGCTCTGGGCAAGAACGTGGTGGAGAACATGCTGGCCGCCGTGCAGGCCGGCAGCGACAACGTCTCGGCGCTGAGCCGGCCCTAGCCGCTGAGCCGCTGAGCGGCGGAGCCGGCCCCAGCCGAGTACATCTAGCCGCCGACTGAGGCTGTCACCTTCTTCACCCGGCGCTCCAGCGTCACCGCTTCGAGTGGTCGCGCGGCGTACCAGTAAACCCGCCCGAGCAACCCGCGCGGGTAGAAGATCGCCCGCTGTTCATAGCGACTTCCCTTGCCTTCCGGGGTGACGCGCATTTCCAGCCACCGGTCACCGGGGCCGCGACGGGACGAATGCAGCTTGAGCATGTCGGATTCGCGTTCCTCCACCCGCCAGTGGTCCGGCAGGCTGGTCTGGACAGCCTTCCACAGCTGCTCGGGACTGGCGGTCGTGTGTAGCGTCCGGGTGTCGGTGTAGACCACCTCCCCGGCCCATTCCGGATCGCTGGGCGCCAGCCCCGCGGTGCCGGTGTTCCAGGTGGTCTCCACATCGCCGCGTGCGATGCGCGCCAGCGCCAGCTCCACCGAGCGTTTGTAGGGCGTCAGGCCGCCTTCCGGCGGCGGGATGATGGTGTCGATGTCGTGGTTTCCCATCACCGCGTCGCAGTGCAGGGACTCCACGAGTGGCCGCGCCAGGCCCGCCGGGATAGGGGTGACGAACCCCACCCACAGCGAGGCGATCCGGGGAGTGAGCACCGGCAGCACCAGAATCCGGCGTGGCCGCAGCCCGGCCACCTCGGCGTAGCCCTGCATCATCTCGCCGTACTCGAGCACGTCCGGACCGCCGATGTCCCACTCCCGCGACGCCGGCACCGGGCAGCTGGCCGCGGCCACCAGGTAGTGCAGCACGTCGCGGATCGCGATCGGCTGGATCTTGTTGTGCACCCACTTCGGAGTCGTCATCACCGGCAGCCGGTCGGTGAGGTGGCGGACCATCTCGAACGATGCCGAACCCGACCCCACCACCACCCCGGCCTGCAGCACGATGGTCTCGATGCCGGAGGCGATGAGGATCTGCCCGACCGTGGTGCGCGAACCGAGGTGGGTGGACAACTCCGCGCCTTCGGGATGCAATCCGGATAGGTAGACGATGCGGCGGACCCCTGCCTTGCGGGCGGCGTTGACGACGTTCAGGGCGGCGCGGCGTTCCTCGGCGGCGAAGTCCTTCTCGAACCCCATCGAATGCACCAGGTAGTAGACGACGTCGATGCCGGCGAATGCCGCATCCAGCGATGCCGGGTCACCGAGGTCGCCCTTAAAGACCTCGATGCGGTTGCGCCACGGCACGTTGTCCAGCTTTGCCGGGTTGCGCGCCAGCGCACGGACGTCGAACCCGGCGTCGAGCAAGCGGGGCACCAGACGTCCCCCGATGTAGCCCGTAGCGCCGGTCACCAAACAGCGAAGTCGCTCAGTCACCGATACCTCCGATCGTCAGGGTTCACATTCAACCTGGCGCAAGCGGCGCTTCGCAGCGGCTATGCCGTTTGTGTCACAGCGTTGTCACCACAGCCCAGACCCACAGCCCAAACCTGACATGCCTGCGGCCCCTCGGGTTAGCGTGCTGGCGTGGCTGACTCCTACCTGCTCACCAACGGCCCGATCTGGACCGGGGACGCGGCCCAGCCGTGGGCGCCGGCGGTGGTGGTACGGGGTCGTGACCTGGTCTATGTCGGCACCCGCGACGCCGCCCAGATCGAGGCGCTGTTCACCCGACAGCGTCCGGGACATCCCGATGAGGCGCCCTTGGTCGCGCGGCAGCGCATCGGCCTACACGACGCGCTGCGCGGCTACACCGCCAACGGCGCCTATCAGCTGCGCCTGGACCACCGGACAGGCACGATCACCGCAGGCAAGGCCGACGACCTGACCGTGCTGGGCGCCGACCTGTTCCGGGTTGACCCGCAAATGATGGACGGCCGCATCACCCACGACAACCGGTAACCGGACCGGTACAAAGATTGCATGGCATTTCGAGGGTGGCCGGTCGAGGCGGTCGAGTTCTACGAAGGCTTGCAGGCCGACAACTCCAAGGTCTACTGGCAGGAGAACAAGACGGTCTACGAGGACTGCGTGCGCGTGCCGATGGAGCAGTTGCTCGCCGAGTTGGCCGACGAATTCGGCCCCGGCAAGTTGTTCCGGCCCTACCGGGACACCCGGTTCAGCGCCGACAAGGCGCCTTACAAGACGAACTGCGCGGCCACCCTCGGCCCGGGCGGGCAGTCTGTGGGGCAGGCGTACGTGTCGTTCTCCGCCGACGGGTTGTCGGTGGGCGGCGGTTTGTACATGCCCGACCCGGCCGCTCTGCAGCGCTACCGCACGGCGGTGGACCGGGACAAGTCCGGGGACCAACTGGCCGGGGTCACCGCCGCACTGCACGACGGCGGCTACGAGATCATGGCGCACGACGTGCTCAAGACGGCGCCGCGCGGATTCCCCAAGGACCACCCGCGGATCGACCTGTTGCGGCACAAAGGAATTGCCATGATGAAGAACTGGCCGGTGGGCGCCTGGCTGGGCACCGCGAAGGCCAAGGACCGGGTGGTGAGCACCCTGCGGGCCGGTGTGCCGCTCAACGAGTGGCTCGCCCGCTACGTCGGCTGAGCGGTCCATGGTTTCCAGCGACCGCGTCACCAGCGATCTCGTCGTCGTCGGCGCCGGCATCGTCGGTCTCGCCGTGGCACGGGAGTGGGTCACCCGGCGTCCCGACGACACCGTGACGGTGTTGGAGCGCGAGGCCGCCCCGGCATTGCATCAGACCGGGCACAACTCCGGCGTGATCCACGGCGGCATCTATTACCAACCCGGCTCGCTGAAAGCCCGGCTGTGCGTGCACGGCGCCCGGTTGATGTACGAGTACTGCGAGGAGAAGGCGATCCCGCACCAGCGCTGCGGGAAGCTGATCGTGGCAACCCACCGCGACGAACTGCCCCGGCTGGACGACCTGGAGGCCCGCGGCATCGCTAACGCGGTGCCGGGACTGCGCCGGATCGGCCCCGCGGAGATCGGCGAGACCGAGCCCAATGCTGTTGGACTGCAAGCACTTCACGCGCCCAACACCGGCATTGTCGACTACGGCGCCGTGGCCCGGTCACTGGCCGCCGACATCCGGAAAGCCGGCGTCACCGTCCGGTTCGGGGTGGACGTCACCTCGATCGACTCGAGCGAGCCTGCTGTGATCCACACCGCCGCCGGCCCGGTCACCGCACGAGCGGTCATCGTCTGCGCGGGGCTGTGGGCCGATCGGCTCGCCCGCCGTTGCGGCGCGCCGCGTGACCCCCAGATCGTGCCGTTCCGGGGGGCCTACCTCGGCCTCGGACCCAGCGCCCCCCGACTCAACGGGATGATCTACCCGGTTCCCGACCCCGAGCTGCCGTTCCTCGGCGTACACATCACCTCCCACATCGACGGCTCAGCGACGCTGGGCCCTACGGCGATGATGGTCGGCGCGCGGGACGCCTACTCGCTGCGACGGCTGAGTGCCCGGGATACCTGGGAATCGTTGAGCTGGCCGGGAACCTGGCGGGTGGCGCGCCGCTACTGGCGGGTGGGACTCGACGAGATCAGGATGGCGGCCAGCCGGCGTGCGTTCGTCGCGGCGGCCGCCCGCTATATGCCGGGACTGTCGGTCGCCCACCTCGACGGCAGCCGGCATGCCGGTGTGCGGGCCCAGGCGGTCGGCCGGGACGGATCACTGGTCGACGATTTCGTCATCTCCCGGGACGGATCGGTCGCCCATGTCCGCAACGCTCCGTCCCCCGCGGCGACGTCGGCTTTCGCGCTCGCCGCCGAACTGGTCGACCGGGTGAGCCGGTCCGGGGTCTGAGCCGCCACGGCGACGGGTAGCCTTAGCGCCGATGTCTGGCGAGTCGTCGAGAAGTCGACGCGGGGAGGGTGCCCGCGTCTCTTACGCATCCGCCGGAGTCGACATCGAGGCCGGGGACCGCGCCGTCGAACTGTTCAAGCCGCTGGCCAAGCGGGCCACCCGTCCGGAAGTCCGCGGCGGACTGGGCGGCTTCGCGGGGCTGTTCGCCCTGCGCGGCGGGTACCGCGAGCCGGTGCTGGCGTCCTCCACCGACGGGGTCGGCACCAAACTGGCCGTGGCGCAGGCGATGGACATCCACCACACCGTCGGTCTTGACCTGGTCGCCATGGTGGTCGACGACCTCGTCGTCTGCGGCGCCGAGCCGCTATTCCTGCAGGACTACATCGCCGTCGGGCGCACCGTCCCGGAGCGTGTCAGCGCCATCGTGTCCGGCATCGCCGAGGGCTGCGTGATCGCCGGGTGCGCGCTGCTCGGCGGCGAGACCGCCGAGCATCCGGGTCTGATGGAGCCGGACCACTACGACATCTCCGCGACGGGCGTCGGTGTCGTCGAGGCCGACGACATTCTGGGGCCCGACCGCGTGCGGCCCGGCGACGTGATCATCGCGATGGGCTCATCGGGGCTGCACTCCAACGGCTATTCGCTGGCCCGCAAGGTGCTGCTGGAGATCGACCGGATGAATCTCGCCGGCCATGTCGAGGAGTTCGGCCGCACCCTGGGCGAGGAATTGCTCGAACCGACACGTATCTACGCCAAGGACTGCCTGGCACTGGCGGCCGAGACGAAGGTCCGCACCTTCTGCCACGTCACCGGTGGCGGGTTGGCCGGCAATCTGGAACGGGTCATCCCCAACGGCCTGGTCGCCGAGATCGATCGCGGAAGCTGGACACCGGCGCCGGTGTTCGGATTGATCGCCCAGCGCGGCCGGGTGGAACGCGCCGAAATGGAGAAGACCTTCAACATGGGCGTCGGCATGGTGGCCGTCGTGGCGCCGGAGGACACCGACCGGGCGCTGGCCATCCTCACCGCCCGCCATCTGGACAGCTGGGTGTTGGGCAGCGTCATGAAGGCGCCAGCGAAGGGCGGCGACGGGCCGCGGGCCAGCCTGGTAGGCCAGCACCCACGGTTCTAGGTTCTAGAACGAAGGGACCCAGAACGACCGACGTGGCGGGCGGCTCAGGGCCGCCAGTCGTCTTCGTCGCCGAAGGAATCATCGAAGCCGTTGCTGGAAGGCCCGGGCTCGCGATCACCCCCGGCCAGCTCCTGCCGAAGC
>NZ_JBIIOV010000001.1:0-97314 GCF_044342925.1 Mycobacterium sp.
ATGTCCACGATGCGCCCGTCGATCGCGTTGCGCTGACCGGTCAACTCCGCCAGCTCGTCGAAGAGCATCATCAGCCGCTCACCAGGAAGCACGTCGGCGGCGGGAGCGGTCATGAGAGCAGCCTCGCACCGAGGTACGACAAATTTTGAACCGAAGGCGGTTACCCTTCGAAAACTGTGGTCACGGGGGATCAGGGCAGCGGACTTCCCGCCGAGGCGCGTGCCCGCGCCTTGATCGACCAGCAGCTGATCCAGGCCGGCTGGAAGGTCCAGGACCGCAAAGACCTCAACCTGTTCGCGGGTCAGGGCGTCGCGCTGCGCGAGGTGGTGATGAAGCCCGGTCACGGTCGGGTGGACTACCTGCTCTACGTCGACCGGGCGGTGGTGGGCGTCATCGAGGCCAAGCCCGTGGGCACCCCGCTGTCGGGGGTCGAGTGGCAATCGGCGATGTACGCCGCAGGTCTGCCCAACGATGTGCGGCTGGCGGCTACACGGCGCCGTCAACCTCGCCGATGGGGTCGGCCGGTTGACCCGTAACGTCGTCTTCTCCTCGCCGTCGACCGCGGTTCCCGTACCTCATCTGCTACTTGGAAGTCGGTCGACTCTTCGCCGAAGAAAGAATCCTCGTCGGCGCGAAAGGTGGCTAGATCGATCGGCGGTACCAGTTGCGAACCGCGCGCGAACTTCGGCGCGAGACAGGAATGGCCGGCGGTGTGGTTCGCCTTGAACGTCCACGGATTAAAAGGTAGCTCTGTTTCGCCGGAAGGAGACGACCTCGATTCCGCTCACAGCGCGAACGGTGCCCGCAGGCTCTTGAACATCGGGAAATGGCGGACGTTCAGCGTCGCCAGCTGATAGCCCTTTGCCTCCGCGGTCGCCGCGATCAGGTAGTCGCCCAGCCCGATGCCGGAGTGGCTGCGCCGGTGATGGCGCCAGAAGTCGCCCGCCCGGCGCGCGATGGGCTCGGTGACGGGTTCGGGGCGAAATGCGGCCAGCAGCCTCCAGACTTCGCGCCGTTCCGCGCTGCGCATGCCAGCCACCAATTCGACGGTCGACACCACGCTGATCGCCAGTGGGCCTTCCCGGCGAGCAGCAACGAGCCAGTTCCGCGCGGACTGCACACCGCGTAGGTGTGCGATGAGCACGTCCGAGTCGACGAGGATCACGAGGTGTGGCGCCACATCCGTGAAAGGTGTTCCTCCCGGTCTCCCGGACCACGTTCTGCAGATGGGACCTCACGCAGCGTGCCGAACGATTCGTCGATCGCCGTGAGGTCGGAAGCGAGATCGTCGTCGGTGTTGTTCAGTGCCCGGTCCAACAGTCCACGGATGAGTTCAGCACGCGAGACGCCCTGCTGGGCAGCCAACTTGTCGAGGCTGGCCGTCTGCTCCTCATCGAGGTAGATGTTAGTCCGCTTCATACACCACAACATACATCTATCAATCGAAGTCGGCACGCGGTCACAGGCCGAGCGCCCGACGCAGCCCGCGGTCGACTTCCTCAGCCAAACTCTGCGGCAACCGACCGACGCGGTCGGACAAGTCGCCCTTGTTGAGCGTCACCACGGCGGTGATGTTGACCACCGAATCGCGGGGCAGGCCGGTGGCATCGGCCGGAAGAAAGACGTTTCCGGGCATCGCCGCCAGCGCGGTATTGGAGGTGATCACCACGCTCAGGACGGTGGCCAGCCGACTGCGGTTATAGGAATCGGCCTGCACCACCAGAACCGGACGGCGCTTGGCCGGGCGACTGCCTGCCGGTGCGCCGAGGTCGGCCCAGTAGATGTCGCCGCGCTCGATCACCACTCATCATCCAAAGCATCCAACACTCGCCGGCCGAACGCCGCCGCCACGGCGTGGCTCTCGTCGGGCTTGTCCATTCGGTCGACGACACTGTCGATCTGTGCTGTCAGCGACTCGGAGTCGAGCTCATCGAGATAGCGCTGGGCGGCCCGCGCGAAGAACTCCGAACGGCTCATCCCCATGGCGCTGGCGCGGCGGCTCACCCGATCGAAGGTCTCGTCGGGCAGCGATATCGCGGTCTTCATGCAACGAGTATAACTGGGTATAACTCGATGGGATTCGCGTGAGCTGCAACAATGTGCATGAACAGGCCGGAGGTAAGGAGCAAGCAGTGATCGATCCCACTGACGGCCTCGTGGGCGACTACGTTGTGCCCCTTGAGGAAATCTTGGCAAGTGCCCCCGGTCCAGAACCGGGAGCAGGCATCCAACTCACCGACGATGAGTTCGCGGACTTCCTCCGGGCGGCTCGTTCGTGAGCGTTCCGGTGACCGACTCCCGTCGCCTCGTCGACAAGCTCTGGTCGTACTGCAACGTGCTGCGTGACGACGGCGTCGGCGTCATCGAGTACACCGAGCAACTGACCTATCTGCTGTTCCTCAAGATGGCTCATGAACGGGCCACCCGCGCGCTCAACCCGCAGCGGATCGTCCCGCCGGAGTTCTCCTGGCAGCAGTTGCTGGATACCGACGGCACCGATTTGGAGATCACCAACACCAAGGTTCTGGTCGGGTTGACACAGCAGCCCGGCACCCTGGGCACGATCTTTCGCAAGGCGCAGAACCGTATTCAAGACCCGGCGAAACTCAAACGCCTGGTCGTCGACTTGATCGACAAGGAGAACTGGTCCGCCTCGGGCACCGATCTCAAAGGCGACGCCTGCGATGAACTGCTGTCTAAGGGCGCCTCGGACAAAGGTTCGGGCGCGGGCCAACACTTCACCCCGCGCGACCTCATCCGGGCGATCGTCGACGTGATCAACCCTACCGTCGCCGATACCGTCGTCGACCCGGCCTGTGGCGGTGGTGCGGCCCGAGACGCTGCGCCGAAAGCTGTTGGCGGACTTCGACTTACACACCATCCTGCGGTTGCCGACAGGCCTGTTCTACGCTCAGGGCGTCAAGGCCAACGTGCTGTTCTTCAACAAGAAGCCGGCCTCCGAACCCGCTGCGTCGCCACCACCTCGACGAGTTCGTCAACTCCTACCTGTCCGGGCGTCCGCGGACAAGCGAACCGAGTCTGAGCGGTGGAAGTCCTTCTCCTACGACGAGCTGATCGCGCGCGACAAGGCCAACCTCGACATCACTTGGCTGCGCGACGAGTCCCTGGAAGATACCGACAACCTGCCTCCGCCTGAGATCATCGCCCGGGAGATCGTCGAGGACCTCACCGCCGCGCTGGCAGAGTTCGAGGCGGTGGCCGCAGCGTTGGAAGCCGCAAGCCCGGGCCGCCCGGCCGCCAGCCCATGACAGAATCGGCGCCATGAAAGCCGTGCTGTTCGACATGGACGGCACGCTGGTGGACTCCGAGAAGCTCTGGGACGTCGCCATGCACCGGCTCTACGACCGCCACGGGGCGGTGATGACGCCCGAGGTGCGCGAATCGACGGTGGGCGGCTCATCGGAGGACGTCATCCGGATCGTCTACACCGACCTCGGTATGCACCCTGACCCGAACGACATGGCCGCAACCGCCGACTGGCTGCACGAGCTCGCCGGCGAGTTGTTCGCGCAGGGGCTGCCCTGGTGCGAGGGCGCCGCCGAACTGCTTGACGAGTTGCACCGGACAGGCGTGCCGATGGCGCTGGTCACGAATACCCGCCGCGGACTGACCGAACGTGCACTGGACAGCATCGGACGGCACTACTTCCGCACGAGTGTCTGCGGCGACGAGGTGCCCCGCGGCAAGCCCGCGCCGGACCCGTATCGGCGGGCCGCCGCGTTGCTGGGGCTGCAGCCGCGAGACTGCCTGGCCATCGAGGATTCGGTGACCGGCGCGGCCTCGGCCGAAGAAGCCGGATGCCCGGTGCTGGTGGTGCCCAACGACGTCGAGGTGCCGGTAAGCCCCCGCCGCCGGCACGTGGCGTCGTTAGCCGGAATGGGCGCCGCCCGGCTCCGCCGGATCTACCACGAACTGCAGCTCGATCCCGAACTTCTGGTCTGAACCCTGGTCGATTTGCCGCCCGAGCGGCTCGGCAACCCGGTTGCCGATACGGCTGCCGGGTACTACGTGGTTATGCCATCGTTGAGCGGATAAGCGTTTGCCCGCTGCGGAAAGGAAGCGCGATGTCCGGCCAGGGGCCCACGAGTGATACCCCGTCGATATTCGACGATGATGACGTCGGCTCGGGCCGCGGTGCCGTCCGGATCGCCTCGGTCGCGGCATTGGGCGGCCTGCTGTTCGGCTACGACAGCGCGGTGATCAACGGCGCCGTCGATCCGATCCAGAAGCACTTCGGGATCGGTGATGCCTCGCTCGGCTTCGCAGTGGCCTCAGCGCTGCTCGGTGCGGCCGCCGGTGCCATGACCGCCGGCCGGCTGGCCGACAAGATCGGCCGGATCGCGGTCATGAAGATCGCCGCGGTGCTGTTCTTCATCAGCGCCATCGGGGCAGGGCTGGCCGGCAGCGTCTGGATGATCGTGCTGTTCCGCATCATCGGCGGCATCGGCGTCGGCGTCGCGTCGGTGATCGCGCCGGCCTACATCGCCGAAACCTCACCGGCGCGGATCCGCGGCCGGCTGGGGTCGCTTCAGCAGTTGGCGATCGTCTCCGGCATTTTCATTTCGCTGGCCATCGACTATCTGCTGGCGCAGATGGCCGGCGGCGCCAGCAACACCCTCTGGCTGGGCCTGGAGGCATGGCGGTGGATGTTCCTGATGATGGCCATCCCCGCGATCGTCTACGGGGCGCTGGCATTCACCATCCCGGAGTCGCCGCGCTATCTCGTTGCCAACCATCGCATTCCGGAAGCCCGCAAGGTTCTCACCATGCTGCTGGGGGAGAAGAACCTCGACATCACCATCGACCGGATCCAGAGCACCCTGGTCGGTGAGAAGAAGCCCTCCTGGAGTGACCTGCGCAAGCCGGGCGGCGGCGTCTACGGAATCGTCTGGGTGGGCCTGGGGCTGTCGATCTTCCAGCAGTTTGTCGGCATCAACGTGATCTTCTACTACTCCAACGTGCTGTGGCAGGCCGCCGGCTACGACGAGAGCCAGGCGTTCCGGATCACCGTGATCACCTCGGTGATCAACATCGCCACCACGCTGATCGCCATTGCGCTGATCGACAAGGTCGGCCGCAAGCCGCTGCTTCTGGTCGGCTCAGCCGGCATGGCCGTCACGCTGGCCACCATGGCGGTCATTTTCGGTACCGCCGAGCAGGTCGACGGGGCCCCGGATTTCAGCGACACCGCCGGGTGGATCGCCCTGATCGCCGCCAACCTGTTCGTCGTGGCCTTCGGGATGTCGTGGGGCCCGGTGGTGTGGGTGCTACTCGGCGAGATGTTCCCCAACCGGATCCGCGCCGCTGCTCTCGGTCTGGCCGCGGCCGGCCAGTGGGCCGCCAACTGGCTGATCACCGTCAGCTTCCCGGGCCTGCGCAATGTGCTGGGACTGGCCTACGGGTTCTACGCCCTGTGTGCGGTGTTGTCGTTCGTGTTCGTCTGGAAGTTGGTCCACGAGACCAAGGGCATCGCCTTGGAGGACATGACCGCCGATCAGATGGCGTAGCGAGTCGACGGCGACCCGGACGCCGGACGCTGGTTCTGATCAGCCCGCTCGCGTTTCGGAAGGAGCCCCACCGGGCAAACCTAGGCGAAATTACATTGATGATTCGCCAGGAGATTTCTGATGACCAATACTTCGTGGGCCCCGGCACGGCGCCGGGGGCGCCCGCCGGCAAGCGATTCCGCGGTGACCAGGGAGCGCATTCTGCAGGCGGCCCAGAAGGTCTTCGCGGAGTCAGGCTACGAGGCTGCGACGTTCCAGGCCATCGCAATGGAAATCGGCCTGACCCGGCCGGCGATCAACAACTACTTCCACAGCAAGTCCGCGCTGTACGGCGCGGTGGCCCGCCGGGTCAGTGACATGGTGCTCGACGCCATTCACACCGCGTCCGACGCGCCCACCCTGGCCGAACAGCTGCTGACCTTCATCCGGGTGGCGATCCGCGGCGAGTGCGCCGACCCGTCGCTGGCGGGGTTCCTGGTGCAGTCCGCGATCGACATCGAACACCTGCCACCGGGCAAGTCCGAAGCGGCCGCGCTCGTCGAGCGATTCGTCCGCGCGGCAGTGGCCGCCGCCGCGCAGCGGGGCGAAATCCGCCAAGCGACAGAAGGATTGACCGAATTGCTGATGGGGCTGATCTGGGGGATGGCGTTCCAGCTCTGCCGCGGTGACGACACGCACTCCGACGATGTGCTCGACCGGTTGGGCGTCCTGCTGGATCGGGGTCTGGCCGCCTGAGGTTGGGCGCCTAGGGTTCGCCGCGATCCCGCGCGCGTGACTGCGGCACGGGCCGCATGGAACAATCCCAGCCCGTGAAGACCTTCGAGGAACTCTTCGCCCAACTGGGCGAACGGGCGCGCACCCGGCCGGCCGGTAGCGCCACGGTGGCCGCGCTGGACGCCGGCGTTCACACGCTCGGCAAGAAGATCCTCGAAGAGGCCGGCGAGGTGTGGCTGGCCGCCGAGCACGAGCCCGACGAGTCTCTCGCCGAGGAGATCAGCCAGCTGCTGTACTGGACCCAGGTCCTCATGATCGCCCGTGGACTGGATCTCGACGACGTCTACCGGAAGCTGTAGGACCCATGCTGCGTGTCGCTGTCCCCAATAAGGGGGCGCTGTCGGAGTCGGCTGCCGAGATCCTCTCCGAGGCCGGCTACCGGCGCCGGAGCGATCCCAAGGATCTCACCGTCATCGATCCCACCAACGGTGTCGAGTTCTTCTTCCTGCGGCCCAAGGACATCGCGATCTACGTCGGGTCCGGCGACCTCGACCTGGGAATCACCGGCCGGGACCTGGCCGCGGAGAGCGGCGCCCCGGTCCGCGAGCGCCTGGCACTGGGCTTCGGGTCATCGAGCTTCCGCTACGCCGCCTCGGCGGGTCGCGACTGGACGGTGGCCGACCTGGCCGGCCTGCGCATTGCCACCGCCTACCCGAACCTGGTGCGCAACGATCTTGCGGCCCGGGGGATCGAGGCGACCGTGATCCGGCTGGACGGCGCCGTGGAGATCTCCGTGCAACTCGGGGTGGCCGACGCCATCGCCGACGTGGTGGGATCCGGTCGCACCCTGGCCATGCACAACCTGGTGGCCTTCGGCGACCCGCTGTGCGATTCGGAGGCCGTCCTCATCGAACGCGACGGCGGCACCCACGACCGCAACCGCGCCGCCCGCGAGCAGCTCGCGGCGCGGGTGCAGGGGGTGGTGTTCGGTCAGCAGTATCTGATGCTGGATTACGACTGCCCCCGCGACCTGGTGGACCGTGCCACCGCGATCACCCCCGGTCTGGAGTCGCCGACGATCGCGCCGCTGGCCGACCCGGAATGGGTCGCGGTACGGGCCCTGGTGCCGCGCCGCGACGTCAACGCCATCATGGACGAGTTGGCCGGGATCGGCGCCAAGGCGATTCTGGCCTCCGACGTGAGGTTCTGCCGCTTCTGATAGCGGGGCCGGGCGCGGCCGCCGTGCTAGCGTCCCGATGACCGCCTACCCCCGGAGGACGCCATGACGCATGCCCTGGTCTTGTTGCTGGCCCTGTTGATCGGCGTGGTCGCCGGTCTGCGTGCCTTCACCGCGCCCGCGGTGATGGCCTGGGCGGCTGCCCTGCACTGGATCAACCTCGACGGCACCTGGGCGTCGTGGATGGGTCACTGGATCACCGTGGCGATCCTCACCGTGATCGCGGTCGCCGAACTGGTCAGCGACAAGATGCCCACCCTGCCCAGCCGCAAGAGCGCTCCGCAGTTCCTGGTGCGGCTGGCCACCGGTGCGTTCTCCGGAGCGGTCCTGGGCACCGCGTGGGGATACCGCTGGGGCAGCCTCGGAGCCGGCTTGATCGGTGCGGTCATCGGCACCATCGGCGGCTACGCCGCCCGCACCCGGTTGGTCGCCGCCAACGGCGGCAAGGACCGGCCCGTCGCTCTCGGTGAGGACGTGTTCGCCGCCGCTGCCGGTGTCGCCGTCGCCTTCCTGACGAGCGTGTTGTGAGACGCCGAAATTACCGAATCCGACGCCAGCGTCTCGGTCGCCTCGGATAATCGCAGAATGACCCCCGTTCTCCCGACGGCCCTCCGTGGGGCCGCCACCGCGCTGGGCTGTGTGGCCGTCGGCCTCGCCGCAGCGTTGTCGGCGCCGGCCCACGCCGACGACGCCGCTTCGCTGCCGGTCTTCGTCCCGTACCCGTCGGGATGGTCGCCCAACTACAGCGTCCACCCGTACAACATGTGGCAGAGCCGCGTGACGCCGCAGATGGTCACCGCCGAGCGTGACGCCTGCCAGTGGTTCAACGCCCAGTACGACATCCTCAGCGGCCAGTCGTTCGGTTTCCAGAAGGCCCTGCACGACAACTTCGACGCGTGGGACGGCGTCGCGGGCGCGGCCAACGTGCTCAAGGCCAACCTCGACCAGTCGGCGGCCTTCCTCGATCCGCGGGTGCACACGCTGTACATCACGAACTACCCGGATCGCAGCCAGTACTCGCCGCTCTACAACGGCGACTCCTTCTACCACCTCTGGTACCAGCTGACCCAGATCAGTGACAAGATCGCCAACCAGATGCCCTCCGGGGTGATCAACGCCAACAACGCCACGATGCGGGTGTACGGCGACGTGATCCGTTCGTCGGGAGTCTGCAACGGCGCCTGAGCACGCCCCGCGCCGTACCGGGCCTTTCGCCGTCGGCGACCGGGTCCAGCTGACCGACGCCAAGGGCCGGCATTACACGATGATCCTCAAGCCCGGCGGCGAGTTTCACACGCACCGGGGGATCGTCGCCCACGACTCGGTGATCGATTCACCCGAGGGCTGTGTGGTCAAGGCGACCAACGGCGACGCCTTCCTGGTGCTGCGCCCGCTTCTCGTCGACTACGTCATGTCGATGCCGCGCGGCGCGCAGGTGATCTACCCCAAGGATGCCGCGCAGATCATCCATGAGGGGGACATCTTTCCCGGCGCCCGAGTGCTGGAGGCGGGCGCGGGATCGGGCGCGCTGACCTGCTCGCTGTTGCGTGCCGTCGGGCCGTCCGGCGAGGTGATCTCCTACGAACTGCGCGACGACCACGCCGAGCACGCCCGGCGCAACGTGTCGACGTTCTTCGGGGAGGATCCGGCCAATTGGCGCCTGGTGATCGGCGACGTGACCGACGCGCCGGCGCAGCCCGCGCTCGCCGACGGCGGTGTTGACCGGGTGGTCCTGGACATGCTGGCGCCGTGGGACGTGCTCGACGCGGTGGCTAACGTGCTGGTGCCCGGTGGCGTGCTGATCGTCTACGTCGCCACCGTCACCCAGCTCTCCAAGACGGTCGAGGCGTTGCGCGAGCAGCAGTGCTGGACCGAGCCGCGGTCCTGGGAAACCATGCAGCGCGGCTGGAACGTCGTCGGCCTGGCGGTGCGCCCGCAACACAACATGCGCGGGCACACCGCGTTCCTGATCTCCGCACGCCGGCTGGCCCCGGGCACCGTCACGCCGACACCGCTGCGCAAGAAGGGCCGCGGCACGGCGGTCTGAGTCGGCCAGCCGGGGGAGTCTTGTCCTACCTGCTCGATACGGTGTATCAATTCGGTAGCCCGCGGCAGACGGGGGAATCGTCTCCGCCGCGGTCGGGGCGATTTTGTGGTCCTACGTGACGGGTGTTCGGGATGTCATGGGGGTGACAGTGGGCAGGCGGGTGAACTCTTCGCAGTACTCGCGTCAGCGCAGCAACCGGCCCTCGGTCTTTGTCGTCTCACTGGTCGTCGCCGTCGTCTACGCAACCCTTGCCCTCGTGAGCCTCGCCCTGGGCCAGATGACCGGTCTGGCCGCACCGGTGTGGCCTGCCGCCGGCGTCGCCTTCGCAGCCGCGTTGCAGTGGCGATGGCGCGCGCTCCCCGGGGTTTTCGTCGGGTCTGTCAGCGCGAACGCATTTTGGCTGACTCGGCTGGGTGAGCCGGAGCCGCGACTGTTGTTCACGGCCGGGGCGGTCGGCATCGGGGCGGTCCTCGGGGCAGCTGCCGGCGCAAGCCTGGTACGACGCTTCGTCGGGCCGGTTCCTCGACTGGACACGCCCCGAGAGGTCATCCTGACCCTGGCCCTCGGCGGGCTGCTCGCCACCACGATCGCGCCCACCGTCGGTGTCGCGGCCCAGCTCACGACCGGGATTCTCGGCACCGGCAAGGCGGGGTTCGGCTGGCTGACGTGGTGGGTGGGCGATGCTATCGGGACCATCGTCTTCGCCCCGCTGGCACTCATGCTCATGCCCGGCCAGGGCGGGTACTGGTCGGGGCGTCGCTGGAAGATCGCGGTGCCGTCACTGCTGATCTCCGGAATCCTGGTTGCCGCGGTCGTTCAGAACGTCACCAACGAACGAGCCCGGATCGACAGTGCCGTGGCGCAGTTGGCCAAGGAGGCCGGCGAGGCCCTGACCCAAAATGTCGCACTCCATCAGGAAGTGCTCGAAGGTCTGCGGGGCCTGGTGGAAGCCTCGGACGATGTCACCGCCGCGGAGTTCAAGACCTACACCGGCGAGATGCTCCGGCGTTTCCCCAACCTGGAGGCATTGTCCTGGAATCCGCTGGTCACCGACGCAGATCTGCAAGCATTCGAGGCACGTCAACGTGCGCAGCCAGGCCTGCAGAACTTCACCGTCACCGAGCGCGACGCCGAAGGCAAACTACGGCCGGTTTCACCTCGTCGCGAGTACGTCGTCGTGGCCTACATCGAGCCGATCGCGAACAATCGCAACGCTCTGGGCTTCGACATTTACTCCAATCCGGCGCGCGCGACCGCCATCGAAACAGCCCGCGACACCGGCCGGCCAACGGCGACCGGCCCTATCGATCTTGTCCAGGAGTCCGGCACGCGGAAGGGCATGCTCGCCCTGTTGCCGGTCTATGACGGTGGTCGGGCACAGGGGTCTTCGCCGCGCGCTCTGCGCGGGTTCGCCGTCGGCGTTTACCGCCTCGGCAACCTGCTTACCGAGACGTTCGGCGGCCCGCGGTGGGACAGCGTCGGGGTGACGCTCATCGACGTCAGCGAAGGTGAGCAGCCCGTCGTCATCGCCGACCTGCCCGCGCGGAACTCCGCCGCGCCTGATCAGGTCAGTGCCGCACCGACGGCGACCACGTTGCCGCTGGACGTTTACGGGCGCAGTTGGGAACTCACGGTGCGTCCCACCAGCGCGGCGTTCACCGATACTCGCAGCGGAGTCATGGCGATCTTGTTCCTGGCCGTGCTGGCGATGACATTCCTGCTGGAGACGTTCCTGCTCGTCTTTTCCGGCATGGAGTCACTCGCGCGGCGGCTGATGTCCGAACTCGGCGGCGCCGCTCGCTACGTGGAGTCGATCCTTCCCAGCGACGTCGACGCCCCGGTGCCGGTGAGCTCCCGCTACATCCCCTCCGAGCAACTCGGCGGCGACAGTTTCGACCACCGCTGGATCGACGACGACCACCTGATCGCCTACGTGGTCGACGTGTCAGGCCATGGCGTCGGCCCGGCCGTGTTCTCGGTGTCGGTGCACAACCTGCTGCGCTCGGGAGCCCTCGGCCAGGACATGCTGCGCGATCCCGGCCGGGTCCTCACCGAACTCAACCGGCTCTTCCAGCGGGACAAGCAAGCCGGCAATTCCTTCACCATCTGGTACGGCGTGTACCAGCCCTCCACCCGCACGCTGCGTTACGCCCGCGCCGGGCACCCTCCGGCGCTCGTGCTGAACGGCTCCGGCCCGGTTCAGCTGGATTCCGGATCCGTACCGATCGGAGTCATTCGCGACATCACCTACGAAACCAACGAATACCGACTGGACGACGATGATGCCGACGCCGCCGTCCTTCTCTACAGCGACGGCGCCTTCGAACTGATGCTGCCCGGCGGGGCGCGCTTGACCCTCGATGAATTCATCGATCTGTGTGCCCGCACCGCGCGCTCACCGCAGTGGACCCTCGACGACCTCGTCGGTGAGCTGCGGCACCGATCCAAAAACGGAGACTTCTCAGACGACTGCACCTTGGTCCGCATCACCGTTCCCTGAACGCGGTCTGATTGCCGGGGGCTAGTCGTCGCTGCGGCGCAGATCCCTGCGAGCCGAGAGCAACTCGATCTCCGGCCGGGCGGCTACCAGTCTCTCGGCGGCGTCGAGCACCTCGACCACGTGCGAGCGGTCGGCGGCCACCACGGCGACGCCGATCCCGGCCCTGCGGTGCAGATCCAGCCAGCCGGTCTCGGCGGCCGACACACTGAACCGGCGCTGCAACTCCGCCACGATCGGGCGCACCGCCGATCGCTTCTGCTTCAGCGACCGCACGTCACCGAGCAGGATGTCGAATTCCAGCCAGCCGATCCACATGCGATCAGCGTCGCAAGCCGGTTAGCCGCCGAAGATCGTGAGGATGGTGCTGGCCGAGGCGCGGGACAGCTTCCAGCCGCCCTGGTTGACGAACGTGACAGCCTGGGTGGTCGACGGCATGGCCGGGCCGGCGGCGGTCACCGTGGCGGTGGCCGCGCCCGGGCCCACCGGGGCGATGGGGCCGATGCTGAAGTTCAGCGGTACCTGGCCCTTGGCGATCGCGCTGCGCATCAGCGCATCGGCGGTCTTGGCCTCCAGACGGCCGATGCCGCCCTCGATCAGGTAGCCCTTGGCCGTGAACGGCACACTCGGATTGGCCAGGCTGTTCAGCACGCCGGTGAGCTGATCGGGGCTGGGCAGATCGGCGGCCGGGTCCAGCGGCATCGGGTTCATCGGCAAGGGCGTGCCGAAGACCACCGGAGCGACGGCCGGCGAAGTAGCCGGTGGGAACGACGCCACCGCGGTCACGCCTGCTGCGGCTCCACCGGCAATCGCGGCGGCGGCCATGCATGTGGCGAACAATTTTGCGGTCACGACGGTCCTTTCGATCTCACCCGACTGACGAGAGGTTAACAGTGCTCTCAGAGTGTCGAAATTCTCCGAGCGCACAAGATGGTTCAATCGCCGGTAGCGTTGGGGTATCCACCGCACCGACAGGTGCGCGGAAGGAGCCGTTATATGACCGAGTCACACCGTTCCGGGTCTTTGGGTGGTTTCGAGGACGACGATGTTGCCGAGTTGGAGCAGCTGCGCCGTGAAGCCGCCATCCTGCGTGAGCAACTCAAGAGCGTGAGCGGTGGCCAACGGCCCCGCGAGGTGCAGCAGCTGGAAGCCCGGATCGACTCGCTGGCGGCCCGCAACGCCAAGCTGATGGACACCCTCAAGGATGCGCGCCAGCAGCTGTTGGCGCTGCGCGAGGAGGTCGATCGGCTCGGCCAGCCGCCCAGCGGCTACGGCGTGATGCTCGGGGCGCACGACGACGACACCGTCGACGTCTTCACCTCCGGGCGCAGGATGCGGCTGACCTGCTCGCCCAACATCGACGTCAAGGAACTCAAGAAGGGGCAGACGCTTCGGCTCAACGAGGCGCTGACGGTCGTGGAGGCCGGCACCTTCGAAGCGGTCGGCGAGATCAGCACCCTGCGTGAGGTCCTCGCCGACGGCCACCGTGCGCTGGTGATCGGGCACGCCGACGAGGAGCGCATCGTCTGGCTGGCCGAGCCGCTGGTGGCGGTCGAGGTGATGGATCCCGAGGTGGCGGCCAGCCTGGACGAGGACGACCGGCCGCGCAAGCTGCGTCCCGGCGACTCGCTGCTGGTCGACTCCAAGGCCGGCTACGCCTACGAGCGCATTCCCAAGGCCGAGGTCGAGGACCTGGTGCTCGAAGAGGTGCCCGACGTCTCCTACGGCGACATCGGCGGCCTGACCCGCCAGATCGAGCAGATCCGCGATGCCGTCGAGTTGCCGTTCCTGCACAAGGAGCTCTACCGCGAGTACTCGCTGCGGCCGCCCAAAGGCGTGCTGCTCTACGGTCCGCCCGGCTGCGGCAAGACGCTGATCGCCAAGGCGGTGGCCAATTCGCTGGCCAAGAAGATGGCAGAGGTCCGAGGCGAGGATGCCCGCGAGGCGAAGTCCTACTTCCTCAACATCAAGGGCCCGGAGTTGCTGAACAAGTTCGTCGGCGAGACCGAGCGGCATATCCGGCTGATCTTCCAGCGCGCCCGGGAGAAGGCGTCCGAAGGCACCCCGGTGATCGTGTTCTTCGACGAGATGGACTCGATCTTCCGCACCCGCGGCACCGGTGTGAGCTCCGATGTGGAGACCACCGTCGTGCCGCAGTTGCTCTCCGAGATCGACGGTGTCGAGGGCCTGGAGAACGTCATCGTCATCGGCGCCTCCAACCGTGAGGACATGATCGACCCGGCGATCCTGCGGCCCGGCCGCCTGGACGTCAAGATCAAGATCGAGCGCCCGGATGCCGAATCGGCCCAGGACATCTTCAGCAAGTACCTCACCGAGACTCTCCCGTTGCACGCTGAGGATCTCGGCGAGTTCGGCGGAGACCGGGGCGCGTGCATCAAGGGGATGATCGAGAAGGTCGTCGACCGGATGTACGCCGAGATCGATGACAATCGATTCCTGGAGGTCACCTACGCCAACGGTGACAAGGAAGTCATGTACTTCAAGGACTTCAACTCCGGCGCCATGATTCAGAACGTCGTCGACCGGTCCAAGAAGTACGCGATCAAGTCGGTGCTGGAGTCCGGTCAGCGCGGCCTGCGCATCCAGCATCTGCTGGACTCGATCGTCGACGAGTTCGCCGAGAACGAGGACCTGCCCAACACCACCAATCCCGACGACTGGGCACGGATCTCGGGCAAGAAGGGCGAGCGGATCGTCTACATCCGCACCCTGGTCACCGGCAAGTCCTCCAGCGCGAGCCGGGCGATCGACACCGAGTCGAACCTGGGGCAGTACCTCTAACTGCCTCTAACTCCGGCTTTGGTTCTAGCTCTGCAGCGAGTAGCTGTTGGTCAGGTCGTCCTGCAGAACGTTCGCCGGGCGCTCGGTGGTGTCCACCACCAAAGGCTCTGTCAGAGTGCGGGTTTCGTATCGCCAGCCGTCGGGCAGGTTCAGCCGCGGCGCCAGCGCGGGCAGGTCGTCGAGGTTCAGGTTCTTGTCGACGACCTGGCTGTAGGTCTGCATCACCCAGCGCCGGCCGTCCGGATCGATCAGCTCGAACACCGGCCGGCCCGCGTCGAAGGTGAACACCGCCCGCCGGTCGACGGTGTTCACCGAGTACGGCTGGGGATCGTTCGACGACAGCTGAACCGTCGCCTGCTCGATCATCTCAAGCCCGCCGAAGCTCTTCGTCGGTTGCGGCTCTCCGGCGCGTTTGGTGATCCGGCTCATCAGCCAGTACCGCGGACCATTGAGCAGCGCGCCCAGCGCGTCGTTGTCCTTGGCGATACCGGCGGCGTCGAGGGCGTCCCAGAGTTCGGCGGGGCAGTCGTTGAGCGGGAAGGTGTTGTAGACCGTGGCTTGCGGCCCCGAGTCGCCCATCCGAAGCAGCAGAACCTCGCCGTAGCGCTTGCCGAACACATCGTTACCCGCTTGATCCGCCACGGTTATCACCGTACGCGGCAAGTGATCCCGGCTGTCCGGGCCGGATCGTCAGGACCGGGTCATGCTCTGCATCGCCTGGTACCGCCGCATCGCGACCAGGTTCAGGCGCACATCGTCGATGATCGGATCGAGGAATTGCGACCGGTACTCCGCGTCGGTGACCGCCTTGGCGGCCAGATACATGAACGTGATCGCGGTCAGCAGCATGCTGGTCTGGATCAGCGAATCCGGGATCGGCAGCGTCATCCCGAGCAGTACCCCGTCGGGGCGGCCGTTGCCGCGTGTCCAGGCGTCGAGCACCTCCGGGCTGACCAGGATCATGCCGAGGACGAAGAACACCGCCCCGGTCATCAACGCCACCGTCAGCACGTGCACCATCTGCGAGGCGGTCACCACGAACACCGCGTTGAGCCGCTCCAGCGTCGTGATCGGGATGTCACCGGGTGGGTCAGGTACGTCCTCGAACGGGGTGCCGGCCAGCCGCGCCGAGTCGCCGGCCACCGCGTCGGGTGCTTCGGCCAGCCGCCGGACCTCCGCCAGCGTGCTCGACACCAGGAACGAGCCGGCGATCAGCAACAGAAAACACATCCCGACCCACAGCCGGGTCCGGCTGATCAGCGACGTCATCAACCACACGTAGGTGTTGAAGAACACCAGGAACGTCAGCAACACCACCGGCAGGGCGCGCACGAACATCCCGCCGGCTAGGGCCAGATTGGTCATCGTCATCCGTGCCGCCCAGCCCATGATCGAACCGACTCCCGTCGCGGTGAGAAGCAGAATCACCGCGATGGCGATCGCGAAGATCATCACGTTGACGCCCGTGAGCCGGGCCGGGCCGCCGAACACCGCGCCCAGCGCGATCACACCGGCGGCGATGTCGGCGGCGAGCAGCCGCTTCCGGTTCGATTCGATCTTCGACACCAGCCAGCCCGCCAGCGCCGCGACCGGCAGCATGACGGCCAGCAGGGTCAGCACCACACCTTCGGGCAGATCCGGCCGCCCGCTGATGTCGACGGTGTGCTGGCCGGACACCGCGACGACGATCATCGAGTTCAGCGCCACCACGGCCAGCGCCGCCAGCGCAGGCGCCGAGCGGCTCCACGCCCGGTGCACGAGCGCTGAGGGACGCAGGACGGCCGGCAGGCCCCGGCTGAGAAACCAGCGCGCGGCCGCCTCCTGTTGATCCGCCATACGACCTCACCCTAGTTTCGATCGCCAGTAATCCGGCACAGGTTTCGATCGCCAGTGATCCGGCACAGGCTCACGCGGGCGTCCGGTGCCCGGACCCGCCCGATACGCTGTGACCATCCAGCGGATTACGCTGTGGCCATGCAGCGGATCATCGGCACCGAGGTGGAATACGGCATCTCCTCGCCGACAGACCCCACTGCCAACCCGATTCTTACCTCCACCCAGGCGGTGCTCGCCTACGCGGCCGCGGCCGGAATCCAGCGGGCCAAGCGCACCCGGTGGGACTACGAGGTGGAGTCGCCGCTGCGCGACGCCCGCGGTTTCGACCTGAGCCGGGCCTCGGGCCCGCCGCCGGTCGTCGACGCCGACGAGGTCGGCGCGGCCAACATGATCCTCACCAACGGCGCCCGGCTTTACGTCGATCACGCCCATCCGGAGTACTCCGCGCCCGAGGTCACTGACCCGATGGACGCGGTGATCTGGGACAAGGCCGGGGAGCGGGTGATGGAAGCCGCCGCCCGCCACGTCGCCAGCGTTCCGGGGGCGGCCAAGCTGCAGCTGTACAAGAACAACGTGGACGGCAAGGGCGCCTCGTACGGCACCCACGAGAACTACCTGATGAGCCGGCAGACGCCGTTCTCCGCCGTCATCGCCGGGCTCACTCCGTTCATGGTGTCCCGTCAAGTCGTCACCGGCTCCGGCCGGGTCGGGATCGGGCCCTCCGGCGACGAACCGGGTTTCCAGCTCTCGCAGCGCGCCGACTACATCGAGGTCGAGGTCGGTCTGGAAACCACTCTCAAACGCGGCATCATCAACACCCGCGACGAGCCGCACGCCGACGCCGACAAGTACCGCCGCCTGCATGTCATCATCGGCGACGCCAATCTGGCCGAGACCTCCACCTATCTGAAGGTGGGCACCACCTCGCTGGTCCTGGACCTGATCGAGGAGGGCCCCCAGCACGGCATCGACCTGACCGACCTGATGCTGGCCCGCCCGGTGCACGCCGTCCACGTCATCAGCCGGGACCCGTCGCTGCGGGCCACCGTCGCGCTAGCCGACGGTCGGGAACTGACCGCGCTGGCGATGCAGCGCATCTATCTCGACCGGGTGGCGAAGCTGCTGGACACCCGCGATCCCGACCCGCGGGCTACCCACGTCGTCGAGACGTGGGCACACGTGCTGGATTTGCTGGAGCGCGACCCGATGGAGTGCGCGGAGTTGCTGGACTGGCCGGCGAAACTGCGCCTGCTGGAGGGCTTCCGGCAGCGGGAGAACCTCGGTTGGTCGGCGCCCCGGCTGGCGCTGGTGGACCTGCAGTACTCCGACGTCCGGCTGGACAAGGGACTGTACAACCGGCTGGTCGCACGCGGGTCGATGAAGCGGCTGGTCACCGAGCAGCAGGTGCTCGATGCCGTCGACAACCCGCCCACCGACACCCGGGCCTACTTCCGCGGCGAGTGCCTGCGGCGGTTCGGCGCCGATATCGCCGCCGCCAGCTGGGACTCGGTGATCTTCGACCTCGGCGGGGATTCGCTGGTGCGCATTCCTACCCTGGAGCCGCTGCGCGGCAGCAAGGCACATGTGGGGGCGCTGCTGGACTCGGTGAACAGCGCAGTGGAACTGGTGGAACAACTCACAAACTGATCAGGACTGCCGGGGCCGAACAGGACCCGGACGGTACTGTGGAGGCGGCGGCCCTGCTGACTCTCTACGGGGCCGCTGACACTAGCGGGAGGCAGCGATGGCTCAGGAACAGACCAAGCGTGGCGGCGGCGGCGAGGACGACGACCTCACCGGCGACGCGGGCGCCGGCCAGGAACGTCGCGAGAAGCTTGCCGCCGAGACCGACGACCTGCTGGACGAGATCGACGATGTGCTCGAAGAGAATGCCGAGGACTTCGTGCGGGCGTATGTCCAAAAGGGCGGCCAGTGACCTGGCAGCCTGATCGTCTGGCCGCAAGCCCCTTCATCAACCACCCTCTGAGCGCGACGTCGAACTCCGTCGACCTGTCGTCGTTCTCCGACTTCCTGCGCCGTCAGGCTCCGGACCTGCTGCCCACCGGCGCCGTTCCGGGCGGTGCGGCCGCGGGAACGGCAACCGGGGCCCCCGGGGCGTTCTCCTCACTGCCGCACGGCACCACCATCGTCGCCCTGAAGTACCCGGGCGGGGTGCTGATCGCCGGTGACCGTCGCTCCACCCAGGGCAACATGATCGCCGGCCGCGACGTGCAGAAGGTCTATATCACCGACGACTACACCGCCACCGGCATCGCCGGGACCGCGGCGCTGGCCGTCGAGTTCGCGCGTCTCTACGCCGTCGAGCTGGAGCACTACGAGAAGCTCGAGGGCGTCCCGATGACGTTCGCGGGCAAGGTGAATCGGCTGGCCATCATGGTGCGTGGCAATCTCGGCGCCGCGCTGCAGGGCTTCGTCGCGCTGCCGCTGCTGGTCGGATATGACGTCGACGACCGCGATCAGCAGGCTGCCGGCCGGATCGTGTCGTTCGACGCCGCTGGCGGCTGGCACTTCGACGAGGAGGGCTATCAGGCCGTCGGCTCCGGTTCGCTATTCGCCAAGGCGTCGATGAAGAAGCTGTATTCCGCTGTGACGGATGCCGATTCGGCGCTCAAGGTGGCCGTCGAGGCGCTCTACGACGCCGCCGACGACGACTCCGCCACCGGCGGACCGGACCTGGTCCGCGGGATCTTCCCGACCGCGGTGACGATCGGCGCCGCGGGTGCCGAGGAGGTCACCGAGGAGCGGATCGCCGGGCTGGCCCGCGAGGTCATTGAGAAGCGTTCTCGCACTGACGAATTCGGTCCGGGCGGACGTCCCAGCAACGAAGCGCCCCGGGCGGGCTCATGATCGGGTCCGGCGGATGAGCTTCCCGTATTTCATTTCGCCCGAGCAGGCGATGCGCGAGCGTTCCGAGCTCGCCCGCAAGGGCATCGCCCGCGGCCGCAGCGTGGTGGCGCTGGCCTACTCCGGCGGGGTGCTCTTCGTGGCGGAGAACCCGTCGCGGTCGCTGCAGAAGGTCAGCGAGATCTACGACCGGGTGGGCTTCGCCGCAGTCGGCCGGTTCAACGAGTTCGACAGCCTGCGCCGCGGCGGCATCCAGTACGCCGACACCCGCGGCTACGCCTACGACCGGCGCGACGTCAGCGGCCGGCAGCTGGCCAACGTCTACGCCCAGACCCTCGGCACCATCTTCACCGAACAGGCGAAGCCCTACGAGGTCGAGTTGTGCGTCGCCGAGGTGGCCCACTTTGGGGAGTCCAAGCCCCCGGAGCTCTACCGCATCACCTATGACGGCTCCATCGCCGACGAGCCGCATTTCGTCGTGATGGGCGGCACCACCGAGCCGATCATCACCGCGCTCAAGGAAAGCTATTCGGAGAACGCCGAACTAGCCGACGCCGTGCGGATGGCGGTGGACGCGCTGCGGGCCGGCATCAGCAGCTCGACCGGCAGCGCCACGCCGGCGGCCGAACCTCGGGTGCTAGGTCCGGCGACGCTGGAGGTGGCCGTGCTCGACGCGAGCCGGCCGCGTCGCGCCTTCCGGCGCATCACCGGCCCGGCGCTGACCGCCGTGCTGCCCGCCGCCGACGCCTGAGGGGTGGTCAGCGAGAGCCGTAGTTGGGCGGCGGCGCCAGCGGCTGGGGCGAGATCTGGATGTAGGAAATGTTTTGCACCAGCGGCGACCGCGTGTTGCCGTGGGTTTCCGGCTCGGGCACCCGCCAGCTCAGGACGACCACCGCGACGGCACCAGCGACGGCCAGCGCAATCCAAATCTTGCGGCCGCGGGTCTTGGCGTCGGTGGTCACACGCACCAGCCTAATGAAAAGATTTTGATGGGTTGAAGCCACCATGCCGAGCGAACCCTTTGCTCGGCGTCAACGTCCGTCGGGTAGCGATGTTGCTGCGCGGCCTGCCCGCCGACCGTCGACATCAACCAGTAGGCTCGACCCCGTGCAGCGCAGAATCATGGGCATCGAGACCGAGTTCGGTGTCACCTGCACTTTCCACGGTCACCGCCGGCTGAGTCCGGACGAGGTGGCCCGCTATCTGTTCCGCCGGGTGGTGTCCTGGGGCCGGAGTTCCAACGTCTTCCTGCGCAACGGGGCGCGGCTCTACCTGGATGTGGGCAGTCACCCCGAGTACGCCACCGCCGAGTGCGACAACCTGGCCCAGCTGGTCACCCACGACCGGGCCGGCGAGCGGGTGCTGGAAGATCTGCTCATCGACGCCGAACAGCGGCTCGCCGACGAGGGCATCGGCGGGGACATCTACCTGTTCAAGAACAACACCGACTCGGCCGGCAACTCCTACGGCTGCCATGAGAACTACCTGATCGTCCGGGCCGGTGAGTTCTCCCGCATCTCCGACGTGCTGCTGCCGTTCCTGGTCACCCGCCAGCTGATCTGCGGCGCCGGCAAGGTGCTGCAGACCCCGAAGGCGGCCACCTTCTGTCTGTCCCAGCGCGCCGAACACATCTGGGAGGGCGTCTCCAGCGCCACCACCCGGTCGCGGCCCATCATCAACACCCGCGACGAGCCGCACGCCGACGCCGAGAAGTACCGCCGGCTGCATGTGATCGTCGGCGACTCCAACATGAGCGAGACCACCACCATGCTCAAGGTGGGCACCGCCGCACTGGTACTGGAGATGATCGAGGCGGGCGTCCCCTTCCGGGACTTCTCGCTGGACAACCCGATCCGGGCCATCCGCGAGGTCAGCCACGACCTGACCGGCCGGCGTCCGGTGCGGCTGGCCGGCGGACGGCAGGCCAGTGCGCTGGACATCCAGCGCGAGTACTACTCCCGCGCCGTGGACTACCTGCAGTCCCGGGAGTCCAGCACCCAGATCGACCAGGTCGTCGACCTGTGGGGCCGACAGCTCGACGCGGTGGAGAGCCAGGACTTCGCCAAGGTCGACACCGAGATCGACTGGGTGATCAAGCGCAAGCTGTTCCAGCGCTACCAGGACCGCTACAGCATGGAGCTGTCCGACCCGAAGATCAGCCAGCTCGACCTGGCCTACCACGACATCAAACGCGGTCGCGGCGTGTTCGACCTGCTGCAGCGCAAGGGTCTGGCCGCGAGGGTGACCACCGACGAGGAGATCGAAGCCGCCATCGACACCCCGCCCCAGACCACCCGCGCCAAACTGCGGGGCGAGTTCATCGCCGCCGCGCAGGAGGCCGGCCGCGACTTCACCGTCGACTGGGTGCACCTCAAGCTCAACGACCAGGCGCAGCGCACGGTGTTGTGTAAGGACCCGTTCCGCTCCAGCGACGAGCGTGTGAAGCGCCTCATCGCCAGTATGTGAGCTGTGCTGTTTTGCCGCGCTCCTCAGCGCGGCTGGCGCCGCTTGATCGTCGCGCGGCGAGACCCGATTGCCGCGCTCCTCAGCGCGGCTGGCGCCGCTTGATCGTCGCGCGGCTAGACCCGATTGCCGCGCTCCTCAGCGCGGCTGGCGCCGCTTGATCGTCGCGCCGCTAGAGTTTCCCACCGTGGCGCCCACCAAGATCTCCAAGGTCGAGCGGCTGATGAACCTGGTCATCGCCATGCTCTCGACCCGCGGCTACCTCACCGCCGACTGGGTGCGGGCCAACGTGATCGGCTACGGAGACTGCCCCACCGACGAGGCTTTCTCGCGCATGTTCGAGCGCGACAAGAGCGACCTGCGCGACCTCGGCATCCCGCTGGAGACCGGCCGGATTTCGGGCTCCGACCCCACCGAGGGCTACCGCATCAAACCGGAGTCCTACGCCCTGCCCGATATCGACCTGAGCCCCGACGAGGCGGCTGCCGTCGCAGTGGCGACCCAGCTGTGGGAATCACCGGAGCGGATCACCGCCACCCAGAGCGCGCTGCTCAAGCTACGAGCGGCCGGCGTCGACGTGGACCCGTCGGCCGGCGTCGCCATCACCACCGGTGCCGGCCCGGCCGCGTTGCGCGGCTCCGAGGAAGTGCTCGGTGTGCTCCTCGCGGCCATCGATGCCGACCGGGCGGTCCGGTTTCGGCATCGGCCCACCCCTGTCGACCCCTACACCGTCCGCACCGTCGAACCCTGGGGAGTGGTGACCGCCCGCGGCCGCTGGTACCTGGTCGGCCACGACCGTGACCGCGACGACACCCGCACCTTCCGGCTCTCCCGGATCGCCGACGTCCACCCCGCCGGGGAGGCGGGCCAGGTGCACCGGCCCGACGGCGTGGACCTGCGGGGGATCGTCGACCGGGCTATCGGCGACACCGGCGGACACTCCGGAGTCCGGGCGCGGGTGTGGCTGGCCGACGGGCAGGCCACCGCGCTGCGACGCCTCGGGCAACCGGTGGAGCGCCGCACCGTCGCCGGGCGTGCCGGCGACGTGATCGACCTGGAGATGGGTGTGCTGGACTGGCTGGCCCGTGAGATCACCGGGTACGGGGCGGCGGCGCTGGTGCTGGAGCCCGAGTCGCTGCGCCGGGACGTGCTGGGGCGGCTCACCGCGCAGGCGGGGGCCGACGCATGACACCGGTCTCCACCCGCCTGGTTCGGCTGCTCAACATGGTTCCCTACTTCCAGGCCAACCCACGGGTGACCTACGCCAAGGCCGCCGCTGACCTGGGCGTCAGCGTCAAGCAACTGCGCCAGGACCTCGACCAGTTGTGGCTGTGCGGGTTGCCCGGGTATCTGCCCGGTGACCTGATCGATTTCGAGTTCTCCGGCGACACAATCGCCGTGACGTTCTCCGCGGGCATGGACCGGCCGCTGCGGCTGACCTCCACCGAGGCCAGCGGGCTGCTGGTGGCGTTGCGCACGCTGGCCGACATCCCCGGCGTGGTGGATCCGGCGGCGGCGCTCAGCGCCATCGCCAAGATCGAGGCGGCCGCCGGCACGCTGTCCGACGACCTGACACCGGCCGCCGTCGACGAGCCCGCACCGATCGAACAGGAGGCCGCCGCGACGGTCCGTGCGGCACTGCGTGAGTCGCGGGCGCTTCGCATCGACTACTACTCGGCATCGCGCGATACCCTGTCGCCCCGGGTCGTCGACCCGATCCGCATCGTGCTGGTCGACGACCACAGCTACCTGGAGGCGTGGTGCCGGGAGGCCGAGGGGGTGCGGTTGTTCCGGTTCGACCGGATCGTCGAGGCGTCCATGCTCGACGAGCCCGCGGCGCCGCCCCGGCCGGCTGTCGACGCTCCACCACCCACGGCGTTGTTCCAGGCTGACCCGTCGCTGCCGGCTGCCACCTTGCGGGTGGCGCCGCAGGCCGCGTGGATGCTGGAGTACTTCCCGATGCGGATCGTGCGGGAATTGCCCGGCGGGTACTGCGAAGCGGCGATGACCTATGCCTCCGAGGACTGGATGGCGAGGCTCATTCTCGGCTTCGGCGCCGACGTCGAGGTGCTGGCGCCGGCGTCGCTGGCAGGGCTGGTCCGGCGGTCCGCGACCGAGGCGATCGCCGCCTATGCCGCGTCGGATGGCTAGTTAGCGGGCCGTCTTGGCCGCACGCCCATGTTCGCCGGGTAGCATCGTCTACGACTGAATTGCCGGACTTCTCTGCGGGACTTCGTCCCGCCCCCGCCGTCCGGCTGTATCTGGAGGTGACCGAATGGGTGCTCTACAACCGTGGCACTGGATAATCCTGCTTCTGGTGATCGTCCTGCTCTTCGGGTCCAAGCGGTTGCCTGACGCCGCCCGGTCGCTGGGCAAGTCGATGCGGATCTTCAAGTCCGAGGTCAAGGAACTGCAGGCTGACCACAAGGCCGACGCTCCGGTCACCCCGCAGCAGCCGCCGGTGCAGGCGCCGCCCGTTCAGGTGCACTCCGAGCGTGTCGAGGCCCCGGCCCCGAACCCCACCGACACCCGCCCGGCCTGACCGGCTGTAAAAAACGGCGCCCGCGCGCCATCAGCCAGTAGACGCCGTGCGCACACCAAAGTTCCTCGCCCAGCTCGACCCGCGACAGGGTTTCATGTCGCGTCTCGACCCGCGACAGCGCCGCAGCCGAGTGAACCCGGACGGCACCATGTCGTTGGTCGAGCACGTCCGGGAGTTACGAACCCGGCTGCTCATCTCGATGGCCGCGGTGGTCGTTACGACCATCATCGGCTTCTTCTGGTATTCCCACGGCGTCTTCGGGTTCGAAAGCCTCGGCGAGATCCTGCGCCAGCCCTACTGCTCGCTGCCGCCCGCGGCGCGCGCCGACATCAGCGCCGACGGTGGGTGCCGGTTGCTGGCGACCGCCCCGTTCGACCAGTTCATGCTGCGTCTCAAGGTCGGCCTGACCGCCGGAATCGTGCTGGCCTGCCCGGTCTGGTTCCACCAGATCTGGGCGTTCATCACCCCGGGTCTGTACCGCAACGAACGCCGCTTCGCCTCGGGGTTCGTCATCTCGGCGGCGGTGCTGTTCATCGGCGGTGCGGTGCTGGCCTACGTGGTGCTGTCCAAGGCACTGTACTTCCTGCTGACGGTGGGCAGCGACGTTCAGGTGACCGCGCTGTCCGGCGATCAGTATTTCGGGTTCCTGATCAACCTGCTGCTGGTGTTCGGTGTGGGGTTCGAGTTCCCGCTGCTGATCGTCATGCTCAACCTGGCCGGGGTGCTCAGCTACGAGAAGCTGAAGGCCTGGCGGCGCGGGCTGATCGTCGGGGTGTTCACCTTCGCTGCGGTGGCCACCCCGGGATCCGACCCGTTCTCGATGGTGGCGCTGGGCCTGGCGCTGACACTGCTGATGGAGTTCGCCATCCAGATCTCCCGGCTGCACGACCGGCGCAAAGCCAAGCGCGCAGTCCTGCAGGGCGACGCCGCGGTTCCCGACGACCAGGCCGCGCCGATCGAGCCGCCCGCCCCGGTGGCCGCCCCGACGCGCACCCCGTCCCCGCATGACGACATCACCTGAGGCCACCCAGCTCGCTGACTTCGCCGGGCAGCTGACGTTCCGGCTCGATCCCTTTCAGGTCCAGGCCTGCGAAGCTCTGGAACGCGGTCACGGGGTGCTGGTGTGCGCACCGACCGGCGCCGGGAAGACGGTGGTGGGGGAGTTCGCCGTCCACCTCGCGCTGCAGGCCGGGCAGAAGTGCTTCTACACCACGCCGATCAAAGCGCTGAGTAATCAGAAGCACAGCGATCTGGTGCGCCGGTACGGGCCCGAGCGCATCGGTCTGCTGACCGGCGACCAGTCCATCAACAGCGACGCCCCGGTTGTGGTGATGACCACCGAGGTGCTGCGCAACATGCTTTACGCCGGGTCTGAAACATTGCGCGCGTTGGCCTACGTCGTCATGGACGAGGTGCATTTTCTGGCCGACCGGATGCGTGGCGCGGTGTGGGAGGAGGTGATCCTGCACCTGCCCGAGGAGGTCCGTCTGGTAAGCCTGTCGGCGACGGTCAGCAACGCCGAGGAGTTCGGCGGCTGGATCAAGACGGTGCGCGGCGACACCACCGTGGTGGTCGACGAGCACCGGCCGGTCCCGTTGTGGCAGCACGTTCTAGTGGGCAAGCGCCTGTTCGACTTGTTCGACCTGGACGCATCCGGTCCGAAGAACCGGGTGGACCCGGAACTGATGCGCCACATCGCGAACCGCCGGGAAGCCGACCGGCTGGCCGACTGGCAGCCGCGCCGGCGCGGGCCGGGTCGCCCGGGCGGCCCGGGTTTCTACCGTCCGCCGTCGCGGCCCGACGTCATCGCCACGCTGGATCACGAAGGCCTGCTGCCGGCGATCACGTTCATTTTTTCCCGGGCCGGCTGCGACGCCGCCGTCAAACAGTGCCTGCGCAGCCCGATGCGGCTGACGACAGAGGCCGACCGCGCCCGCATCGCCGAGGTGATCGACCGTCGCTGCGGCGATCTGGCCGATGCCGACCTGGTGGTGCTGGACTACTACGAGTGGCGCGAAGGCCTGCTGCGCGGCCTGGCGGCCCACCACGCCGGGATGCTGCCGACGTTCCGTCACACCGTCGAGGAGCTGTTTACCGCCGGGTTGATCAAGGCGGTATTCGCTACCGAGACACTGGCTTTGGGCATCAACATGCCGGCCCGCACGGTGGTGCTGGAGAAGCTGGTGAAGTTCAACGGCGAGCAGCACCTGCCGCTGACGCCGGGGGAGTACACCCAGCTGACCGGCCGGGCCGGCCGGCGCGGCATCGACGTCGAGGGCCACGCGGTGGTGGTGTGGAACCCGCAGGACTCGACCGCCGAGCCGACCGAGATCGCGGGCCTGGCCTCCACCCGTACGTTCCCGCTGCGCAGTTCGTTCGCCCCGTCGTACAACATGACCATCAATCTGGTCAGCCAGATGACCCCTGCCGCCGCCCGCCAGCTGCTGGAGCGCTCCTTCGCGCAGTATCAGGCCGACCGGTCGGTGGTCGGATTGGTGCGCGGCGCCGAACGTGGCGAGAAGATGCTCGACGAGATCGCCCGCGAGCTGGACTGGAACCGCCGGGCCGACGGCACCGAACCACCGATCCTGGATTACGCCCGGCTGCGGGCCAAGATCGCAGAGCGGGAGCGCGCCCAGTCTCGGGTTTCGCGGCTGCATCGCCGGCAGGCCGCCAACGACGCGCTGGTGTCGTTGCGCCGCGGCGACATCATCAATATCACCCACGGGCGGCGCGGCGGGCTGGCTGTGGTGCTCGAACCCGCACGCGACTCCGACGACCCGCGTCCCCTCGTCCTCACCGAAAACCGTTGGGCTGGAAGGATTTCCTCCGCTGACTATCCGGGCGCGGCCGGGGCGATCGGTTCCATGACGCTGCCCAAGCGGATCGAGCACCGACAGCCCCGGGTGCGCCGCGATCTGGCCTCGGCGCTGTTGTCGGCGGCCGAGAAGCTGTTGGTGCCCTCCGAACGGCGGCGCCGGGGCGGTGACGACGCGCCCGACGTCGACCCCGAACTGCTGGCGTTGCGCGACGCGATGCGACATCACCCGGCCCACCGGATGGCCGACCGCGAAGAGGCGGTACGCGTCGCCGAGCGGTACCTGCGGGTGGAACGGGACAACGCCCAGATCCGAGGCAAGGTCAGCGCCGCCACCAATTCGTTGGCCCGAACCTTCGATCGGATCGTGGGCCTGCTGACCGAGCGCGGCTACATGGCATCGGCGAACGGCGACTCGGACACCCCGCGGGTCAACGACGCCGGACGGTTGTTGGCCCGCATCTACAGCGAAAGCGACCTGTTGGTGGCTGAGTGTCTGCGCAGCGGGGTATGGAAGCACCTGCAGGCCGCCGAGTTGGCGGCAGTGCTGTCGGCGATGGTCTTCGAGTCGCGGGGCAGCGACGGCCCTACGCCGGTCCATGCGATCGAGATGCCGACCCCCGCGGTGCGTCGCGCGCTGGCCGAGACGCGGCGGCTGTCCGATCAGTTGCGGGCCGACGAGCAGCGGCACAAGCTCAGTCCGTCGCGGCAGCCCGACGAGGGCTTCGTGCCGGCGGTCCACCGGTGGGCGACCACCGGGAATCTGGCCGCCGCCCTGGCGGCCTCCGACGTCGCGGGCAACGGGACGGCGCTGTCGGCGGGCGACTTCGTGCGGTGGTGCCGCCAAGTGCTCGATCTGCTCGACCAGGTGCGCAACGCCGCCCCGGAGGCCGCGATGCGCAAGGCCGCGAAACGCGCCATCGACGACATCCGGCGCGGTGTCGTGGCTGTTGACAACGGGTAGGGTGATGCAAACGCTACTGTTGGGGACGTTTTGGGGGGCAAGTGCCCCCGAACCAGCGAGGAGAGACGATGAGCGGACCGCAGGGATCTGAGCCCAACCCGTGGCAGGTGGGCGGCGGCCAGGAGACTCCCGCGACCCCGGCGAACCCGGCCAGCGGCGCGGGGCAGTCCGGCGCGGCCCCCACGTGGCAGCAGCCGGGCGCTGACGCCGGCGCTGGCTGGCAGCCCGCGGGCAGCGAGGCCCCGCCCTGGCAACCCCCCGCCTACACCCCGCAGCAGTACCCGCAATATGGCCAGCCGCCGATGCCGGGTTACCCGACCGGGCAGCCCTACGGCCAGCCGGAGTACAACCCGGCCGCCTACGGCCAGCCGGAGTACAACCCGGCCGCCTACGGCCAGCCGGAGTACAACCCGGCCGCCTACGGCCAGCCCGGCCAGTATCCCCCGCCCGGCCCCTACGGTGCGCCCCCGCAGTACGGCCAGTACCCGCCGCCGCCCGGGCAGTACCCGCCTCCCGGCCAGCCCGGTCAGTACCCGTACGTCCCGCCGGGCGCCGAAGGCGCGCCGAAGGCCTCCAGCCGCGCGCTCGGCACCATCCTGGGCGGGCTCGGTGCGCTGGCGCTGCTGACGGTACTGCTGCTCGGCTTCTGGAAGCCCGGCTTCTTCGTCACCACCAAGCTGGACGTCAACAAGGCTCAGGACGGGGTCCAGCAGATCCTGACCGACGAGGCCAACGGCTACGGCGCCAAGAACGTCCAGGACGTTAAGTGCAACAACGGCCAGAACCCGACGGTCAAGAAGGGCGACACCTTCACCTGTGAGGTCAGCATCGACGGCACCAAACGCCAGGTGACAGTGACCTTCCAGGACGACGAGGGCACCTACGAGGTCGGCCGGCCGAAGTAATCGGCTCACGTAGCCGCTCGGCGGCATCACTCCCTGGGCACCAGTCGCTCGGGGTGATGGAAACCGTTGGTTCCACCACGTAGCGGGATTTGCGGCGGTGGTCTCCATTCGGTGCTGCCGTCACGTCGTTTTCGGGTGCTCCAGCCGCCGGGTTTGATCAATCGGTGGTGCGTGCCGCACGCAAAGGTGAGGCGGTCGACGTCGGTGCGGCCGCCGTCGGCCCACTCGTCGACATGGTGGACCTCACAGAGGTAGCCCGGCATGTCACAGCCAGGCGCGGTGCACCCACGATCCTTGCTGTGCAACACAATTCGTTGGTCGGCCGTCGCGATGCGCTTGGCGCGACCCAGGTGAATCGCTCGTTCGGAGTGGTTGTCGAATACGCAGAGGTAGTGCCAGGCGTGCGAAGCCATCCGGATCAGATCCGGCAGGGGAAGCAGGCTACCGCCGGCGGTCACCGCGTGCCCGGCGGCGGCCTGGAGTTGATCGAGGGTGGTCGACACGATGACCGTTACTGGTAGGCCGTTGTGCCTGCCCAGCCTCGGGTCGCCGAGTTGACCGCGGACCAGGCCGGCGATCGCGTCGTGCTGGCGCTGCGCGTGGGTGCGCCGGTCGCTGTCGGACCGTTCCTGGGTCGGCTCGCCGGTGACGGTGGGGGTTTGGTCGTCGGGGTTGCACATGCCGGGTGCGGCGAACTTGGCCAGCCAGGCCTCCAGCATGGCGCGCAACTCCGGTGTGGCGACCAGCGTGGCGACGCTCATGCCGTCGGGGCGCTGACGGCCACACCAGAGGAATCCACGCTGAGCGGCCCGGTAGTCGTCGGAGAAGGTACCGTCCGGGTTCAGTGTGACGGCCAGCTGGTCGGCCACCTTCTCGAGCTGGTCGGGCCGCAATTCGACGGCTTTTTCGGCGAGGAACGCCTCAGCTTTCGCCGCCTCGGCGGTAGGGATGTCCGCCGGCAGATCGCGAACGAACTTCTGGATGGCCCGCAGGTGTTCGATATCGAGCAGGCCGGCATCCCACGCCGTGGCGGTGGCGGACAACGACGGCGCAAGCGACTCGCCGCTCAGGGTGGTGCGCCGCTGCAGTTGAGCGGCGTCTCTGAGCCGGCGTCGCGCTTCGGCCGGAGTGATCCGGATGACGTCGGCGATGACCTTGGCTGTCGCCCCGCCGAGGTCGGGATCGCCGCTGCGCTGCACGGAGCCCACCAGTTCCAGGGAACGGGCGGCAACCCGTCGCCGCACGGTTTCCAGCCGGTCGAGCGCTGTCAAACGCTCCCGCACCGGCATGCCGTCCCAGTCCAGGGCGCCGAGGGCCTCCAGCGCGGCATCCACCGCGCTGAATGCCTCAAGCCCCGGAATCGAAAACATGTTCGAATGTTAAAGGCGGTCACCGTCGAACCGCCAGCCGCTGGCGGCAACCTGTGGATGAACCTGCGACTGTGGACAAGCGCCGGACTACAGCCGGTCCAACGCCTTCTGCAGCCGCGCCACCGGCGAGCTGATCCCGTAGCGTTCGGCCAGTTCGGCTACCAGCGGTGGGTCGGCGGCGACCAACGGAAGCCGGTCGTCCCCGGACAACCGCACCGGTGCGCCGACGGCCACCCGCACCACCGGTTGCGCGGCTTCGATGTAGTCGCCGGCGGCCAGGATCTTGGACCGGAAAGCCTTGGGCAGCGTGGATTTCGGGTCTTCGGCCGCGGCCAGGATGGCGTCCAGCGACCCGTACTGGGCGAGCATGGTCGCGGCTGTCTTCTCGCCGATGCCCGCCACCCCGGGCAGCCCGTCGGACGGATCACCGCGCAGTAGCGCCAGCTCCGCATACGCCGCTCCCGCGCGGTCAGAAGGAACCCCATACCGCGCAGCCACTTCCGACGGCCCGAACAGCGTCGCCTTCGTCAGGCCCTGGCCGATGTAGAGCACCCGCACCTGGACCGGGTCGTCGGCGACCAGTTGCAGCAGATCGCGGTCGCCGCTGACCACCACCACCGGATCGCGCCGCTCGGTGGCGGCCAGGGTGCCCAGTACGTCGTCGGCTTCGAACCCGACCGCCCCGGCGGTACAGATCCCGAACGCGTCGAGCACCTCCAGGATCATCTCCACCTGCGGGCTCAGATCGTCGGGCACCTCCTCGACGTCAGCGACGGCACCTTCGCCCAAAGGGCTGCCCTCCTCCAGCACCCGGTGGGCTTTGTACGACGGAATCAGCTCCACCCGCCACGCCGGGCGCCAGTCCAGATCCAGACACACCACCAGCCGGCCCGGCCGGTGCTGGGTGATCAGGGTGGCCACGCTGTCCAGGAACCCGCGCACGGCGTTGACCGGCCGCCCGTCCGGGGCGGTGATCGACGACGGCACCCCGAAGTAGGAGCGGAACCACATGCTGGCGCCGTCGAGCAGCAGAACCGGTGCGGTCATAGCGGCCCACGCTAGCCTGACCGCTATGAGCGACGCCGTACGGTTCTCCCACGAGGTCTACGCCCGCCGGCTGGCCGCCGCCGCGGCCGGCGCGGACCAGGCCGGGCTGGTGGGTCTGGTCATCACCCCGGGTTATGACCTGCGCTACCTGATCGGTTCGCGGGCACAGACATTCGAGCGGCTGACCGCGTTGGTCGTTCCCAGTACCGGCGCGCCGACCGTGGTGCTGCCACGACTGGAACTCGCCGCTCTCAGAGACTCCGCCGCCGGGGACTTGAACCTGAACCTGCAGGACTGGGTCGACGGGGAGAACCCTTACGACCTGGTGGCCGACGCCCTGGGCGGACACGCCCGAGTCGCCGTCACCGATTCGATGCCCGCGCTGCACCTGCTGCCGCTGGCCGAGCGGCTGGGGGCGGTCCCCGTGCTGGCCACCGGAGTTCTGGCCGCACTGCGGATGGTCAAGGACGCCGATGAGGTCGACGCGCTGCGCCGGGCCGGGGCGGCTATCGACCGGGTGCACGCCCGGGTGCCGGAATTCCTCAAGGCAGGCCGCACCGAAGCTGACGTTGCGAAGGACATCACCGAAGCCATTGTCGCCGAAGGGCATTCAGAAGCCGCGTTCGTCATCGTCGGCTCCGGCCCGAATGGCGCCGACCCGCACCACGAATGCTCCGACCGGGAATTGCAGCTCGGCGACATCGTCGTCGTCGACATCGGCGGACCCGTCGAACCCGGCTACAACTCCGACTGCACCCGCACCTACAGCATCGGGCAACCGGACCCGGAGATCGCCGAGCAATACGCGGTGCTGCAGCGGGCACAGGCCGCCGCGGTCGCCGCGGTGCGCCCCGGCGTCACCGCCGAACAGGTCGACGCCGCCGCCCGCGACGTGCTGGCCGAGGCCGGTCTGGCCGAGTATTTCGTGCACCGCACCGGCCACGGCATCGGCCTCTCGGTGCACGAAGAGCCCTACATCGTGGCCGGCAACGACCAGCCGCTGGCCGAAGGCATGGCCTTCAGCGTCGAACCGGGTGTCTACCTGCCGGGCCGGTGGGGGGCGCGGATCGAGGACATCGTGATCGTTACCGCCGATGGCGCGCTGCCGGTCAATGACCGGCCGCACGACCTGACGGTGGTGTAAGCCGCGACGGTATCGTCACAGCATGAGACCGGTTCAGCTTGTTGAAGTCGACGGAGTGCTGGTCGCGGCGGCTGACGTGGAACTGCCCACGCTGACAGCAGAACAGGTGCGGGACGGCGTCGAAGACACGCGTCTCTGACAACGCCCGACACCAGCGTCGGCGTAGAACTCTAGGACCGGTCGAGCAGGGTCGACGACCCGAGTACCCGCTTGACCAGTACCTCGATCACCACCCGCTGGGGGTTGGGGCGCGGGGTCCGGTAGCGCTGGGCGTACCGCAGTTCGGCGTCGCGGATGGCGTCGGGGTCGCGGTTCACCGTCGCGATGCCTTCCAGTGACAGCCACCGGGCGCCGTCGACTTGGGACAACACCCCGATTTGGCTGCGGTCGGCGTTGACGGCCTTCTGTGAACCGTCGCTGGTGATCACCCGGGCGATGTGAGTGTCCGGGTCGAAGGTGAACCCGACGGCGACCACGTGGGGCGAGCCGTCGGCGCGCAACGTGGTCAGCATCGCCAGGTGGCGCTCGGTGAGGAACTCCAGCGCATCGGTGGTCAGCCGGGTGGTGGGCACGGGGAAACGCTAGCGCAGGGAATAATCCGATCCGTGCAGGACACCGTGCGGGATGGAAAGGACTTCGGTCAGGTCGTGGTTGTCTTCGGCGGCCGCCGCGAAATCGGCCTGCAGGGGGCTACTCGGCTGGCATCCGGATCGACGGTGGTGCTGGCGGCTCGCGGCGCCGACCGGCTCGCCGACGAGGTGGCCGCGGTGCGGGCGGCCGGGGCCAGCGCCGTGCACACCTGCGAGTTCGACGCCGATGACATCGCCTCGCACGGACCGCTGGTAGACCGGCTGGCAGAGGAATTCGGGGATATCGACACCGCGGTGCTGGCGTTCGGAATCCTCGGCGACCAATCCCAGGCCGAGACCGACGCCGCGCACGCCGCGGCGATCCTGCACACCGACTACGTGGCGCAGGTGACCCTGCTGACCCCTCTGGCGGCCCGGATGCGCGCCGCCGGCCACGGCGCCCTGGTGGTGTTCTCGTCGGTGGCCGGAGTCCGGGTCCGGCGGGCCAACTACGTCTACGGGTCGGCCAAAGCCGGCCTGGACGGTTTTGCCAGCGGCCTGTCCGACGCGCTGCACGGCAGCGGGGTGCGGTTGCTGATCGTGCGGCCGGGCTTCGTCATCGGCCGGATGACGGCCGGGATGGACCCCGCACCGCTGTCGAGCACCCCCGAGCAGGTAGCTGAGGCGACGGTGCGGGCGCTGGTCGCGGGCCGTCGCACGGTGTGGGTGCCGTGGGCGCTGCGGCCGCTGTTCTTCGGGATGCGACTACTCCCGCAACCGATCTGGAGGAGGATGCCCCGGTGATGGACAGATGACGATCGTGGTGGTCGGTATCGGCGCCGACGGAATGGCCGGGCTGGCGGAGCTCTCCCGCCTCGAATTGCACAGCGCCACCGTCATCTACGGCTCGCAGCGCCAACTCGACCTGCTCGACGACACCGTCACCGCCGCACGGCACACCTGGCCCAGCCCGATGATGCCCGCCCTGGAGACCCTCTACGACGACCATCCCGGTGCGGACATCCACGTGGTGGCCAGCGGCGACCCACTGGAACACGGCATCGGAACCACACTGATCCGGCTGTACGGCCCCGATCTGGTGCAGGTGTTCCCGCACGTGTCCTCGGTGTCGCTGGCCCGCGCGCGGATGGGATGGGCCGCCCACGACACCGAGGTGATCAGCCTGGTCACCGCCCCGGTGCACACCGCCGTACGGCGCGGCGGACGGGCGGTGGTGCTCTGCCGTGACGCGCAGACCCCGCATCAGCTGGCCACTGCGCTGACCGAAACCGGCAGGGGTGAATCGGAATTCACCGTCCTGGAGCAACTCGGCGGCCCCGGCGAACGCATCCGCAGCGGCCCGGCCGACGCGTGGGCCGCCGCACCGCCAGCGGATATCGACGACCTCACCGTCGTCGCCGTCCGCTACCTGCCCGACGAGCACGACGGACTGGCGCTGCCCGACAAGGCGTTTCGCCACGACGGGCAGATCACCAAGCAGACCGTCCGCGCCGTCACCCTGGCCGCGCTGGCGCCGCGGCCGGGTCAACTGCTGTGGGACGTCGGCTCCGGTTCGGGCAGCATCGCCGTCGAATGGTGCCGGGCCGCACCGGGTTGCCGCGCTGTGGCGTTCGAGACCAACCCCGAGCGGCAGGCGCGCATCACCGCTAACGCGCACGCCTTCGGCGTCGACGTCGACGTGCGCGGCGAGGCGCCAGAGGCGTTTATCGGCGCGCCCCGCCCGGACGTCATCTTCATCGGCGGCGGGCTGACCGTCACCGGCCTGCTCGACGAATGCCTGGGCGCGATCGCCGGTGGCGGCCGGCTGGTGGCCAACGCGGTGACCGCTGAGTCCGAAGCCCTTCTGGTGCAGTGGTTCTCGCGCCTGGGCGGTGAGCTGCGCCGCTTCCAGCACTACCAGGGCGAACCGCTGGGCGGGTTCACCGGCTGGCGTCCGCAGATGCCGATCACCCAGTGGTCGGTGAAGCTGCTGTGAACGGAAGACCTCAGTGACGGTGTACTTCATCGGGGCCGGGCCGGGCGCCGCCGACCTGATCACCGTCCGCGGCCAGCGGCTGCTGCAGCGGTGCCGGGTATGCCTGTACGCCGGTTCGATCATGCCGCAGGACCTGCTGGAGTTCTGCCCGCCCGGCGCCCGCATCGTCGACACCGGACCGCTGAGCCTCGACCAGATCGTCGCCGAGATCCAGCAGGCCGACGCCGAGGGTCACGACGTGGCCCGGTTGCATTCCGGTGACCCGTCGATCTACAGCGCCGTCGCCGAACAGTGCCGGCGCCTCGACGCGCTGGGCATCGGCTACGAGATCGTGCCGGGGGTGCCGGCTTTCGCGGCCGCCGCCGCCGCGCTGGGCCGCGAGCTGACCGTGCCCGGCGTCGCGCAGACGGTCACGCTGACCCGCGTCGCCACCCTGTCCACCGCCATGCCCGACGGTGAGGACCTGTCCACCCTGGCGAACACGAGCGGCACCCTGGTGATCCATCTGGCCGCGCACCGCATCGACGCCATCGTGGCGCAATTGCTGGCCGCCGGCCGCGCACCGGAAACCCCGGTGGCGGTGGTGGCCTTCGCCAGTTGGCCGCAGGAGGTGGTGCTGCGCGGCACCCTGACCGACATCGCCGGGCAGATGCACGCGGCCCAGATCACCCGCACCGCGGTGATCATCGTCGGCGATGTCCTTGCCGCCGAAGGGTTCACCGACAGCTACCTGTACTCGGCCGGGCGCACCCGGGGATACCGGCACTGATGCGGGTGCTGCTGCTCGGCGGCACCGGCGAGGCCCGCGCGCTGGCCGCCCGTCTGCACCCGCGGGTCGACGTGATCAGCTCACTGGCCGGCCGGGTGCCCGACCCGGCGCTGCCGGTCGGACCGGTGCGCGTCGGCGGGTTCGGGGGAGCGGCGGGCCTGCGAAACTGGCTGGCCGACAATGCCATTACCGCGGTCGTCGATGCCACCCACCCGTTTGCCGCCACCATCACCGCCAACGCCGCCGTCGCGTGCGCCGAACTCGGAATGCCGCACCTGGTGCTCCGCCGACCGGCCTGGGACCCCGCCGGCGCGCTGCAGGTCGACTCCGACGCCGAGGCCGCCGACCTGGTTGCCGCCCAGGGATATTCGCGGGTTTTCCTGACCACCGGCCGCACCGGGACGGCCGCCTTCACCGGTAGCGACGCCTGGTTCCTGATCCGGGTGGTCACCGCGCCGGAGCCGGACAGCCTGCCGCCGCATCACGAACTGCTGTTGTCCCGGGGTCCCTACAGCTACGACGGCGAGCGGGCGCTGCTGAGCGGTCGCCGTATCGCGGCGGTGGTGACCAAGAACAGCGGGGGAGCGATGACCCGGGCCAAGCTTGACGCCGCCGCCGATCTGGGCGTCGACGTGGTGATGATCCGGCGCCCGCCGCTGCCAACGGGATTGACCGTCGTCGAGTCGGTGGACGAGGCTTTTGAATGGGTGATCAGCCGGGGTAGCGACGCGGGGTGAACACCGTGTCGCCGGATTCGGCGGCATACCACTGGGTTTGGGACGATCCGATGATCAGCAGGCAGCGCATGTCCACGTCGTCCGGGTTCAGGTCGGCCAGCCGGACCACCCGCACCGACTCCCGCGGACCGGATACGTCGCGCCCGATTACCACCGGGGTCCCGGCGTCGCGGTGTTCCAGCAGCAGATCGCGCATCGCGGCCACCTGCCAGGTGCGCGACTTCGAGGCCGGGTTGTAGATGGCCAGCACCAGGTCCGCGGCGGCGGCCGCCGACAGCCGGGCGGCGATGACGTCCCACGGCTTGAGCCGGTCGGACAGCGAGAGCACCGCGTAGTCGTGTCCCAGCGGGGCGCCCACCCGGCTGGCCACCGCCTGCGCCGCCGTCATCGCCGGGATCACCCGCACCGCCACCCCGGGCCATTCCTTGGCTTCCTCCAGCACCGCGGTGGCCATCGCGAATATCCCCGGGTCACCGGAGGACACCACCGCCACCGCCCGGCCCTGCTCGGCCAGTTCGCAGGCCAGCCGGGCGCGCTGCGGCTCGTCGGTGTTGTCGGACGGGTGCCGGCGCTGCCCGGGCCGGGGCGGCACCCGGTCCAGGTACGGCCCGTAGCCGATCAGGTCGGTGGCTTCGGCCAGTTCGAGGCGGCTCTGCGGGGTCATCCAGTCGGTGGCCCCGGGCCCCAGCCCGACCACCGCGACGGTGCCGGGGCGACCGTCGTGGCGCGGGGTGCTGGGCAGCAGGGCGATGGAGAAGTACGGAACCTCGGCGTCGTCGACGTCGGCGGCGGGCATCACCCGCTGTCCCTGGGTGCTGGCCCGTTCTACGTAGACCGCGTCGTCGAGCCGTCCGGCAATCGAAAGGGCTTCGCGCACTTGGGGATAGGTGCGCCCGAGTTTCATCACCACCGCGGCGTCGGTGTCGGCCAGCCGGCGCGCCAGCTCGGCCACCGGCAGGGTGCCGGGCAGCACTGAGAGCACCTCGTCGCCGGTCACCAGCGGTATGCCGGTAGCCGCCGAGGCGGCGCTCACCGACGTCACCCCGGGGATGATCACCGCGTCGAAGCGCTCGGTCAGCCGCGTGTGCATGTGCATGTAGGAGCTGTAGAACAGCGGGTCGCCCTCGGCCAGCAGCGCGACGCTGCGGCCGGCCTCCAGGTGCGCGGCGATGCGGGCGGCGGCTTGCGCGTAGAACTCCTCCATCGCGCCGGTGTAGCCACCCGGATGATCGGTGTCCTCGGTGGTCACCGGGTAGACCAGATGCTCCTCGATCTGCCCGGGCCGCAGATAGGGCTCGGCGATCCGACGGGCGATGCTGCGGCCATGGCGCGCACTGTGATACGCCACCACATCGGCCTCGCCGATCACCCGGGCGGCCTTGACCGTCACCAGTTCCGGATCGCCCGGTCCCAGACCGACGCCGTAGAGCGTGCCACTCATTCGGCAAGCCTCATTCGCTGCCCACGGCTCATTCGGCAAGCCTCATTCGCTGCCCACGGCTCATTCGGCAAGCCTCATTCGCTGCCCACGGCTCATTCGGCAAGCCTCATTCGCGCGCACTCGCGATCGCGTTGACCGCCGCCGCGGCCATCGCGCTGCCCCCGCGCCGGCCACGCACCACCAGGTATTCCATCCCGCGTGGACGGGCGATCAATTCGTCCTTGGACTGCGCCGAGCCGACGAACCCCACCGGGCCGCCCAGCACCGATACCGGCGCCGGCACCCCCTCGTCGATGAGCTCCAGCAGACGGAACAGTGCGGTGGGGGCGTTGCCGATGGCCAGCACGGCGCCAGCCATCCGGTCGGCCCATAGTTGCACCCCGGCCGCCGACCGGGTGGTGCCCATCCGGGCGGCCAGGTCGGCCGCGCGCGGGTCGGCCACCAGGGAGACCACCTCGTTGCGGGCCGGCAGGCGGGCGGCGGTGATGCCGGCGGCCACCATCGACGAATCGCACAGGATCGGCGCCCCGGCCGCCAGCGCCTCGTGGGTGGCGCTCACCACGGCGGGGGTGTACGACACGTGACCGGTGAGGTCGGTCTGCCCGCAGGTGTGGATCAGCCGCACCACAACCCGCGCCACGTCCTCGGGCAGACCGTCCAGGTCGGCCTCGTCGCGGATCGTCGCGAAGGACTGCCGGTAGATCTCGGCGGCGTCGCGGATGTAGTCGAGCACGGCCATCACCCTACGGTCGCAGCGGCCGGTAGCCGTCGTCGGTGGCCACCAGAACCTCACCGGCGACCGGGCGGCCGCAGGCGCGTTCGCAGCCGACGTAGTGCACGCTGCCCCCCGCGCCGCCGTCCCCCGTCCCCGCCTCGACCGCCTGAGCCGCGTCGGCCCGCACGTCGGCGCGGGACCGCGCGCAGCCGGGGCTGCCGACACAGGCGGTGACGGACAACCAGCGGGAGGTCTCGTCGAACACCAGCCCCAGCGGCGCCAGCACCCGCAGTGCGGTCTCGGCCACCCCCTCCTCGAGGTCGCACACCAGCAGCGACCGCCACGGCGTGATGACCATCGGCGCCTCGATGGCGGCCAGGAATTGCGCCTGGCGCACCGTCAGGACGCCCAGCGGCACCGCCGCACCGAGGGCCACTCGGGCGTCGGACTGGTCGATCCAGCCGACCGGCGGGCGACCCGGCAGGAACGACGCACCGGCCGGCGCGGACTGAGCGAAATCGGCGAGGGCGAAATCGGTGAGCAGCACCGCGGGATCAACTAATTCGCTGACCCGCCAGGCATTCCCGCGGACCCGCACGAAGCGGCGGGCCACCGTTGCCAATGCGCTCACGCAGTCGTGCGGGGTCAGCCGCACCCCGGTGTCCCGGCCGGCCAGCAGCAGCGCCACCCCGTCCGGCGCGACATGCAGCCCGGCGTCTGCGGCCAGGCTCGAGGCGTCGCCGCGGCCGTCGTCGAGGCTGAACCAGAACCGGCCCGGCAGCCCGGCCAATTCCGGATCGGCCTGAACGGCGTTGTCGAGCCCGCTCACCCACGGCCGGACGTCGGTGAGTCCGCCGAACCGCCCAGACAGCGGGGAGGCGACGATATTGCGGACCCGCTCATGGGTGGCCGAGGGCAGCAGGCCCGCGGCGGCGACGGCCGCGGCCACCGCCGCAGCATCGGAGATGCCGCGCACCTGCACGTTGCCGCGGCCGGTCAGTTCCAGCGTGCCCGAGCCGAATCGCTCGGCGACCTCGGCGAGTGCTTCCAACTGGGCGGCGGTGAGCATCCCGCCGGGCAGCCGCACCCGAGCCAGCGCGCCGTCGGCGGCCTGGTGCACCTGCAGGGCCCCCGGGCAGGCGTCCTGGTCGCTGGTCCGGCTCACCCGAACCACGGTACGACCCGCTCCGGGGAGCCGGTGTTCCGTGCCACCATGGAAACCATCGGTACGAGAACTCCCAGCAAGACCGCGTCGACGGACGCCATCCGGTCCGCGGGTCGGGTGGCGGTGCTGCTCGTGCTGCTACTCGCCGCCGCGGTATCGCTGCGCGGACGGATGCCCGACCCGCGGGCGGCGACGCCCCGCGACCCCAATGCCGGCGACAGCCCGGCCTCGCTGGTCGGCGTGATCGCCCTGCTGGGCGTGGCGGTGGTGGTGATGGCCTTCGCGGTGTTCCAGCGCCGGCCGCCGAAACCAAAGCCGGTGCCCTGGGAGATGGCGGACTACGCCGGCGCCGAACGTGGCCGGATGACCATGCGGACGGTGCTGATCTGCCTGGCGTTCGCCGTGTTCTGGCTGGTGCTGTTCGTGGTGTTCAACCAGTTCAGCGCCGATGTCGACCTCGGCGAGCAGCCCGGGCCGCCCACGGCCGTCCCCGAGGTCGCCGGTGCCCAACCGCCGGTCTCGGCGCCGAGCCGGCCCGATACCCCCAGCCCCGCCTACCAGGCGCTGATCGTCACCACCGTGATCCTGCTGGCGATGATGGCCGTGTCCACCGTCCTGGCGGCCGTCCGCAACCGGTCCACGCTGCCGCCGGTGGTGCTGACCGGAGCACCCGAGGCCGACGCCGACAGCGGCGACGCATCCCTGGCGCTCGCCGCCGAACGTGGACTGGCCGAAGTCGCCAACCCGGCGCTGGCCCCCCGCGAGGCGATCATCGCCTGCTACGCGGCGATGGAGAAGGCGCTGGCCGAGGCCCCCGGTGCGGCGCCGCAGGCCTCTGACACCCCGACCGAGGTGCTGGCCCGGGCGGTGGATCATCACATTCTGCGCGCCGGCAGTGCCTCGACCCTGGTGGACCTGTTCGCCGAGGCCCGGTTCAGCAGCCACCTGATGACCGAGGATCACCGGCACGTCGCCGAGCAGGCGTTGCGTTCGGTCCTCGGTGAGGTGCGCGGTCTCCGATGAGCAGAATGCTGGTCAGCGGATTTATCGCGGTGCTACTGGCCGAAGTCGTCGGCGTGCTGCTCGGCTGGCGTTGGGCGCTACCGCTCGGCGGAATCGCGCTGGCGCTGTTCGGGATTCAGCTGACCCTGCGGCTGGCCGAGTCCAGGACCGAGGGCGTCCGCGCCGCGTCGGGCGACGACGCCATGGAACCCCTGCTGCGCTGGAAGGCCCAGACCGAGGAACTGATCCGCTGGGCGGACGGCACCAGGGGCGACTGGGACCGCCACCTGCGACCCAAGCTGGCCCGCGACTTCCTGGTGGCCACTAAGCAGAAGGAGTCCGCCGCGGTGGCGTCCACCGGCCGGCTGCTGTTCGGTGAACAGCTGTGGCAGTGGGTCGACCCGCAGAACGTGTCGGCGGCCCGCCGCGATGAACCCGGCCCCGGCCGCGACGCCCTCGACGAAATCCTCAAGAGACTGGAACAGGCATGACGACTTCGGGTTCCTCCGCGGCGACCGACGCCACCGTGCTGTGCGAGGCGGTCCTCGACGAGGTGGAGCGGGCGGTCGTCGGCAAGCGGGCGGCGCTGACGCTGATCCTGACCACCGTGCTTGCCGGCGGTCATGTGCTCATCGAGGACCTGCCCGGCATGGGCAAGACGCTGATCGCGCGGTCCTTCGCCGCCGCGCTCGGGCTGAAGTTCACCCGCGTGCAGTTCACCCCCGATCTGCTGCCCGCCGACCTGCTCGGCTCGACGATCTACGACATGCGCTCGGGCCAGTTCGACTTCCGCCGCGGCCCGATCTTCACCAACCTGCTGATGGCCGACGAGATCAACCGCACCCCGCCCAAGACGCAGGCCGCGCTGCTGGAGGCGATGGCCGAAGGTCAGGTCAGCATCGACGGTGAAACCCACCGGCTGCCAGTGCCTTTCATCGTCATCGCCACCGACAACCCGATCGAGTTCGAGGGCACCTACCCGCTGCCCGAGGCGCAACTGGACCGGTTCGCGGTGAAGATCGCCCTGAAGTACCTCTCCGAGCAGGAGGAGACGGCGATGCTGCGCCGGCGACTGGACCGCCAGACCGCCGAGATCGAGGTGGACCAGGTCATCGACGCCGAACGCCTGCTCGCCATGCAGCAGGCCGTGGAACAGGTCAGCGTGCACGACGACGTTCTGCGCTACGTGGTGTCGGTGGCCGCCGCCACCCGCAGCCACCCCCAGGTGGTGGTGGGCGCCAGCCCGCGCGCCGAACTCGACCTGGTGCAGCTGGCCCGGGCCCGGGCGCTGCTCAACGGACGTGACTATGTGCAGCCCGAGGACGTCAAGGCGCTCGCCGTTGCCGCCTTCGGGCACCGGATCACGCTGCGCCCCGAGATGTGGGTGCGCAGCATGAACGGCTCCGATGTGGTGGAGCAGCTGCTCAAGCGGCTGCCGGTGCCGCGGGCTCCCGGGCGTTAGACGCATGGACGGCACAGATCAGGTCGACACAGATCAGGACGACGAACGGATCGATCTGCGGTTCCGCTGGCGCACAACCGAATTGACCAGAGTCCTCTTCGTGTCCGCAGCCGTCGCGCTGGCCGCGGCGCTGATCTCCGGACAGTGGGCGCTGATCGCCTTCGCCGCGCCGCTGCTCGGGGTGCTGTCCAGCGTGCACTGGCAGCGGCCGGTGTCGCCGATGTCGGTGCGGTGCACACCGGACACGCTGCGCTGCTTCGAGGGCGATCGGGAGCAGATCATGGTCGAACTCTCCGGCAGTGCCGAATACGCCGACGGGGAGGCCGTGACGCTGGCCGTCACCGCCCCCGACGGCATGGCGGTCGAGCTGCTCGACTCCGATGAACCGCAGCGCAGCGGAGTCGCCCTCACCGCCGAGCGCTGGGGGCGCTACCCGCTCACCGCGCGCGTCGACGTCGTCGCCTCCGGTGGGCTGCTGGCGGGGTCGGCCGCCGCGCCGGTGGGGCAGGCGTTCGTCTTCCCGCTGGTTCCGCCGCCGTCGACGGCGATGCCGCGCACCGAGATGCTCGACCGCATCGGCACCCACCTGACCCGCCACGTCGGCCCCGGCGTGGAGTACGCCGACATCCGCGCCTATGTGCCCGGTGACCAGCTGCGCACCGTCAACTGGTCGGTCAGCGCCCGCCGCGGGGTGCTGCACGTCACCCAGCGGCTCACCGACCGGTCCCTCGATGTCGTCGTGCTGGTGGACCTGAGCGCCCAGCCGCCCGGCCCGGCCACCGCCGCCACCCAGCGTGCCGCCGAAGGTGCGCTGCAGGTGGTGCAGTCGGCGTTGCGCAGCGGCGACCGCGCCGGCGTGGTCGGGCTCGGCGGTCAGCAGCCCCGCTGGCTGGGCGCCGACATCGGCCAGCGGCAGTTCTACCGGATCCTCGACGCCGTGCTCGGCGCCGGCGCCGACTTCCGGAGCGTGGACGGCACGCTGGCCCCGCGGGTCGCCGTCCCCCCGGGTGCGGTGATCATCGCCTTCTCGACGCTGCTCGACGCGGCGTTCGGCTTGGCGCTGATGGACCTCTCCCAGCGCGGCCACGTCGTGGTGGTCGTCGATGTGCTCGAAGGCTGCCCGCTCGGCGACGACGAAGACCCGATCCTGCAACGGATGTGGGGGCTGCAGCGCGCGGCGATGTACCGCGATATGCGGATGGTCGGGGTGGAAGTGGTGAACTGGCCGGCTGACCTCACCCTCGACGTGGCGATGCGGCTGCTGCCGCAGATGCGGGTCCGATCCACCCGGCGGCGCCGATGAAGAACCCCGCGGTGCTGTTCTCCCCGGCGTTCGGCGCGCTGATGGTCGCTGCGGCCGCCCGCCCGGGGAGCATCTGGGCCCTGGCCGCTCTGGGACTCGCCGCCGCCGCGGTGCTGGCCGGGGTGTTCGACCGCCGTGCCGCGGTCACCGCGGTGGTGCTCACCGTCGCCGGCGTCACCCTGAGCGACGTCGGGCCGTTGTTCGCCGCGGTGTCCGGGCTGTCCGCCGCGGCGTATCTGCTCGCCCGGTACTCGGCGGAGGCGGTCACGCTGACCACCCCGACGATGCTGGGCATGTGCGGCTTCGCGGTGGCCGGGGCGGCGGCGACCGCGCTGCCGATGCGGCTCACCTGGGTACCACTGGTGGCCCCGGCGATCATGGCCGCCCTCCTCATCGTGGCGGTGGCTCCGCTCGTCGCCCGCCCCGGCGTGACACCGGACCCACCCGGTTAGGTACGAATAACGCGTGCCCCCACCCACCGTCCTGCTGCTGTCCACCTCGGACACCGACCTGATCACCGCCCGCGCCTGCGGTGCGGCCTACCGCTGGGCCAACCCGTCCCGGCTGGTCGACGGCGAATTGACCGAGCTGCTCGACGGCGTCGGTGCGGTGGTGGTGCGGGTTCTCGGCGGCTACCGCGCCTGGCCCGACGGCATCGACACCCTCGCCGGCACCGGGCTGCCCGTCGTGGTGGTCAGCGGCGAACAGGCGCCCGACGCCGACCTGATGCAACGCTCCACAGTGCCGGCGGGCATCGCCGTGCAGACGCACACCTACCTGGCGCAGGGCGGCATGGAGAACCTGCGGCAGCTGCACGCCTTCCTCTGCGACACCCTGCTGATGACCGGGTTCGGCTTCGCCCCGCCGGCCGAGACCCCGCCCTGGGGAGTGCTGGAACGCACCTGCCCGACCGCCGCCGGTTGCCCGTCAGCGGAGTTGACCGGCACCCCCTGCTTCCCGGCGCTGGTCCGCGGCGCTGTGGGGCACCGGGAGGAGGCCGACGGTCCCACCGTCGCGGTCCTGTTCTACCGCGCCCAGCAGCTGGCCGGCAACACCGCCTACATCGAGGCGCTGTGCTGTGCCATCGAACGGGCCGGCGGCCGGCCGCTGCCGGTGTACTGCACCTCGCTGCGCAACCCGCCAGCCGATCTGCTGGAGCTGCTGACGCACGCCGACGCGATGGTGGTCACCGTGCTGGCCGCCGGCGGCGCCACCCCGGCGGCGGTGGGCGCCGGCGGCGACGACGGCGGGTGGGACGTCACCCACCTTGCCGCCCTGGACATTCCGATCCTGCAAGGGCTGTGTCTGACCAGTTCGCGGGCCCGCTGGTCGGCCAACGATGACGGCCTGAGCCCCCTGGACGTCGCCACCCAGGTGGCGGTGCCCGAGTTCGACGGTCGCATCATCACCGTCCCGTTCTCCTTCAAGGAGATCGACGCCGACGGCCTCATCTCGTATGTCCCGGACCCGGAGCGCTGCAGCCGGGTCGCCGGCCTGGCCGTGAACCATGCGCGCCTTCGCCGCGTTCCGCCGGCCGACAAGCGGCTGGCCCTGATCTTCTCCGCCTACCCGACCAAGCACGCCCGCATCGGCAACGCCGTCGGCCTGGACACCCCGGCCAGCGCCATCGCGCTGCTGAAAGCATTGCGGGACAACGGCTACGACATCGGCGAGGTGCCCGGGCTGGATGCCTCCGATGGCGATGCCCTGATGCACGCCCTGATCGAGCGCGGCGGCCAGGACCCGGACTGGCTGACCGACGGCCAACTTGCCGGCAACCCCATCCGCATCCCCGCCGCCCGCTACCGCGAATGGTTCGACGCGCTGCCCACCGACCTGGCCGACGCCATGGTGGAGCAGTGGGGGCCTGCCCCTGGCGAGTTGTACGTCGATCGCAGCTCGGTCGATAGAAACGGGGACCCAGACGGCGAAATCGTCGTCGCGGCAATGCAATCCGGCAACGTGGTGATCGTGGTGCAGCCCCCGCGCGGCTTCGGGGAGCGGCCAGTGGCCATCTACCACGACCCCGACCTGCCGCCGAGTCACCACTACCTGGCCACCTATCTGTGGCTGCGCCACGAGTTCGGTGCGCACGCCGCGGTCCATCTGGGCAAGCACGGCAACCTGGAGTGGCTGCCCGGAAAGACCCTGGGCATGTCCGCGGACTGCGCGCCGGACGCGGCTCTGGGCGACCTGCCGCTGATCTACCCGTTCCTGGTCAACGACCCCGGTGAGGGCACCCAGGCCAAGCGCCGCGCGCACGCCACCCTGGTCGACCACCTCATCCCGCCGATGGCGCGCGCGGAGGCCTACGGCGACATCTCCCGGCTGGAGCAACTGCTCGACGAGCACGCCAACGTCGCGACCCTGGACCCGGTCAAGCTGCCCGCCATCCGCCAGCAGATCTGGACGCTGATGCGGGCGGCCAAGATGGACCACGATCTCGGCCTGGCCGAACGCCCCGAGGACGACCACTTCGACGACATGCTGCTGCACGTCGACGGCTGGCTGTGCGAGATCAAGGATGTGCAGATCCGCGACGGCCTGCACATCCTGGGCGCGGCGCCGGTCGGATCCTCCGAGCTGGACCTGGTGCTGGCGATCCTGCGGGCCAGCCAGCTGTTCGGCGGCGACCAGCACCTGCCGGGCCTGCGGCAGGCGCTGGGCCTGGCCGAGGACGGCACCGACGACCGGGCCAGCGTCGACGAGGCCGAGGAGCGGGCCCGTGCCCTGGTGGGCGCGCTGCAAGCCTCCGGCTGGGATGCCGCCCGGGTGGACGAGATCACCGACGACCCGGCGGTCGCACCGATCCTGCGCTTCGCGGCGCAGGAGGTAGTGCCCCGACTGGCCGGCACCGCCCGCGAGATCGACCAGGTGCTGCGCGCGCTGGAGGGCCGCTACATCGCCGCCGGGCCGTCCGGGTCGCCGCTGCGCGGTCTGGTCAACGTGCTGCCCACCGGCCGCAACTTCTACTCGGTGGACCCCAAGGCCATGCCGTCGCGACTGGCCTGGGAAACCGGTGTGGCCATGGCGGATTCGCTGCTGGAACGCTACCGCGCCGACTACGGCGACTGGCCGCGCTCGGTGGGCCTGTCGGCGTGGGGCACCTCGGCGATGCGGACCTCCGGCGACGACATCGCCGAGATTTTGGCGCTGCTGGGGGTGCGGCCGTTGTGGGACGAGGCGTCGCGGCGGGTGGTCGACCTCACCGTGATCCCGCTGGACGAGCTGGGCCGGCCCCGCATCGACGTCACCGTCCGGATCTCCGGGTTCTTCCGGGACGCCTTCCCGCACGTGGTCACCATGCTCGACGACGCCGTTCGGCTGGTCGCCGGCCTCGACGAGTCCGCGGAGGACAACTACGTCCGCGCCCACGTCCAGGCCGACCTCGCCGACAATCACGACGAACGACGCGCCACCACAAGGATTTTCGGCTCCAAGCCGGGCACCTATGGCGCCGGGCTGCTGCAGCTCATCGACAGCCGCAACTGGCGTGACGACGCCGACCTGGCTGAGGTCTACACCGCCTGGGGTGGTTTCGCGTACGGCCGGGGCCTGGACGGCCGGCCGGCAGCTGAGGACATGCAGCACCAGTACCGACGGATCATGGTGGCCGCCAAGAACACCGACTGCCGTGAGCACGACATCGCCGACTCCGACGACTACTTCCAGTACCACGGCGGGATGGTCGCCACCGTGCGGGCGCTCACCGGGCAGTCACCGGCGGCCTACATCGGCGACAACACCCGCCCCGACGCGGTGCGCACCCGCACCCTCAACGAGGAGACCAACCGGGTGTTCCGGTCGCGGGTGGTCAACCCGCGCTGGATGGCCGCCATGCGCCGGCACGGCTACAAGGGCGCCTTCGAGATGGCCGCCACGGTGGACTACCTGTTCGGCTACGACGCGACCGCTGGTGTGATGGCGGACTGGATGTACGAGGAACTCACCGCTCAGTACGTGCTGGACCCGCAGAACCGGAAGTTCCTGGGGGAGTCCAACCCGTGGGCGCTGCACGGCATGGCCGAACGGTTGCTGGAGGCCGCCGGCCGCGGGATGTGGGAGAAACCCGAACAGGCGACGCTGGATTCACTGCGTCAGGTGCTCCTGGAGACCGAAGGCGACCTCGAAGCACGCTAGATTGGCGGGATGCCCGCCACTTTCGACGACGTGTCCAAGGCCCAGTACGTGCTGCTGACCACCTTCACCAAGGACGGCCGGCCCAAACCGACCCCGATCTGGATCGCCCGCGACGGTGACCGGGCGGTGGTGATCACCGAGAAGAACGCCTGGAAGGTCAAGCGCATTCGCAACACCCCGCGCGTCACCCTGGCTGTCTGCGATATGAAAGGCCGGGTCAAGGGTGAGCCGGTGGAGGCGCTCGCGCGGGTGCTCGACGACTCCGAGACCGACAACGTCTACCGGGCCATCACCAAGCGCTACGGGATCGTCGGCCGGGTGTTCACCATCTTCTCCAAACTGCGGGGCGGGGCCGGCCGCACCGTCGGCCTGGAGATCCGTCCCGCCTGACCGGCTCAGCGGTGGATCGACGTCTGTGTCGGCTCTATCGGCTGCCCGCTGTACCTGGCCGGGTCCTCGGCGCTGCAGTGGCAAAAGTGAGGATCATGCCGCTGAGCAAACCCAGCAGGTAGAAGGTCACCGCGGTGTCTCGCTTCCCCATGTCCTGCAAATACCCGAAAGTCCTGCAAATACCCGAAAGTCCTGCAAATACCCGAAAGTCCTGCAAATACCCGAAAGTCCTGCAAATACCCGGACGGCGGTGACCCAATCGTGACGGCCGGACCGGAACAGCCCCCCGCCCCGAGTCGTTGGATAGAGCATGTTGTCCGATAGGAACATGGTGATGCGACCCTTTCTGCGCTACGCCGCGCTGTACGTCCTCGTCGAACTCGCAGCGGTGGCGCTGCTGATCTGGGCTGTCGGGGTGGGCTGGACGCTGGTCGTGCTGGCCGCGGTGTTCCTGGCCGGTGTCCTGCTGGCGGCCTCCCAGCTCAAAGATCAGGTGGCCGGCAGCCGGTTGCTCCTGCGCCAGGTCCGCCGCAACCCGCACGGTGCCGCCGCCGACGGTGTGCTGATCGGCCTCGGGTCCTTCCTGGTGCTGGTGCCCGGTGTCGTCAGCACCGCCGTCGGCGCCCTCATGCTGGCGCCGGCAACCCGCTCGACGATGCGCCCGCTGGCGGCCTCGATGGTCAGCCGCGGTGTCGTGCGCGGCGCGCGGGCGGTCAACCTCGATCAGTTCCTGAGCTCGGCGCCCCGCGTCCGGCGTGGCGACTACATCGACGGCGAAGTCCTCCCCGACGCAGCGGCCCCCCGCCCGGTACGCACCCCCATCTCGCGGCGCGGCGCCGCGTAACCGTCCAACTCCCACCCGGCACGGCACACTGATCCGCATGCCCACACTGCTGCTCAACGGCCGTGTGCACAGCCCGTCGCACCCGGACGCCACCGCCATGGCGGTGCGTGACGGCGTCGTCGCCTGGCTCGGCAGCGACGACGTCGGCCGCGCACAGTTTCCCGAGGCCGAAATCGTCGATCTCGCAGGTGCATTCGTGGCTCCCGCTTTCGTCGACTGCCACGTCCACCTCACCGGCACCGGCCTGCGTATGACGGGCCTGGACCTCGTCCGCGCCGAGAGTCCCGACCACCTGCTGCGGCTGGTGGCCGAGCACCTGAGCCGCCACCCGGGAATGCCGGTGTGGGGGTACGGCTGGGACGACACGCACTGGCCGCGCACACCCACCACCGCGGAGGTCGACGCCGTCGTCGGTGCGGTGCCCGCCTACCTGGCCCGCGTCGACGTCCACTCCGCGCTGGCTTCCACCGCGCTGCGCCAGCTGGTGTCCGGCCTGCCGGCCGTCGCCGGATACGACGCCGAGCTGCCGCTGACCGCCGACGCTCACCACCTGGTGCGGGCCGAGGCCCGCGGCCTGCTGACCTGGCAGCAGCGTGACGAGGCGCGCCGGGCAGCCCTCGCCGCGGCCGCCGCGGCCGGCATCGTGGCGGTGCACGAGTGCGCCGGGCCCCAGATCGGCGGGGCCGAGGACTGGCAGGAGATCCGCGACCTCGATCACGGCGTGGAGGTGGTGGGTTACTGGGGCGAGGCGGTGTCCACCGTCGGCCAGGCCCGCGCGTTGATCGAGGCCACCGGGGCGCGGGGGCTGGCCGGGGACCTCTTCGTCGACGGATCGCTGGGCTCGCGCACCGCCTGGCTGTGCGAGCCGTATGCCGACGCGCCGGGCTGCACCGGCAGCTGCCACCTGGACGCCGAGGCCGTCACCGAGCACCTCACGGTCTGCACCGAGGCCGGCGTCACCGCCGGCTTCCACGTCATCGGCGACGCGGCCGTCACCGCCGTCGTCGACGCCCTCGGTGCGGTCGTCCGCCGCTTCGGCGCCCCGGCGGTGGCCCGGTGCGGGCACCGCCTCGAACACCTGGAAATGGTGTCCGCCGAGCAGGCCGCCCGGTTGGGTGAGTGGGGAGTGATCGCCAGCATGCAACCCGGCTTCGACGCGCTGTGGGGCGGGGATGACGGCATGTACGCGCGCCGGCTGGGTCCTTCTCGGGCCGCCGGGCTGAACCCGTTCGCGGTGTTGGCATCGTCGGGGGTGCCGCTGGCTTTCGGCTCGGACAGCCCGGTGACCGTCATGAATCCGTGGTCGTGGGTGCGTGCGGCCAGCCACCACCAGACCGCCGGCAGCGCCATCTCGGCCCGCGCCGCATTCGCCGCCGCCACCCGGGGAGCGTGGCGGGCGGGCGGCGTGCGCGACGGTGTCACCGGCACCCTGGTCCCCGGCGCCCCGGCCTCCTACGCGGTGTGGGAGACCGGCGAGCTGGACGTCAGCGCACCCGCCGACAGCGTGCAGCGCTGGTCCACCGATCCGCGGTCCCGGGTGCCGGAGCTGCCCCGGCTCGATGACGCCGACGCGCTGCCGCGCGCCCGGCAGACCGTGCACCGCGGTGTGGTGCTGCATGGCTGAGCACCGCGACGTCTTTTCCACGGCGGTGCGGCTGGGCTTGAGCCTGCTCGCCGGCCTGCTGTTGTGCGTGAGCTTCCCGCCGGTCGGCTGGTGGTGGGCGGCGGTACCCGCGCTGGCCCTGCTGACCTGGGTGCTGGTGCACCCGCGCACCACGCTGGCCGGCGGGTTCGGCTACGGGCTGGCATTCGGCGTCGCGTTCTACCTTCCCCTGCTGCCCTGGATCAGCGGGCTGGTCGGTGCCGGGCCGTGGCTGGCGTTGGCATTTATGGAGGCGTTGTTTCCGGCCGCGTTCGGGGTGTTCGCGGTGCTGGTCAGCCGGCTGCCGGGCTGGCCGCTGTGGCTGGCCTGCCTGTGGTCGATGCAGGAATGGCTCAAGTCCAGCGTTCCCTTCGGCGGATTCCCTTGGGGCGTAACAGCGTTCGGGCAGACGAACGGACCTTTCCTGCCGTTGGCGCAGTGGGGCGGCGCCCCGCTGGTGTCGTTCGCCGTCGCCCTGCTGGCGACCTCGCTCTGCGCGCTGGCAGTGGCCGCCGTCCGGCGGCCGGCCGGCGAACGCCGCCCGGGCGTGCTGGTGCCGGCGCTCGTCAGCATCGGCGCGGTGCTGCTGAGCACTGCGCTGGCCGCGCCGGCGGTGCGCCGCACTGCCGCCGCCGACGGCCCGGCGATCACGGTCGCGGCCGTGCAGGGCAACGTGCCGCGCCTCGGGCTGGAGTTCAACGCCCAGCGCCGGGCGGTGCTGGACAACCACGTGCGCCAGACGCTGCAACTGGCCGACGACGTCGAAGCCGGGAAGGCGCCCAAGCCGAAGTTCGTGATCTGGCCGGAGAACTCCTCCGATATCGACCCGCTGGCCAATACCGATGCCGCCGAACAGATTCGCGTCGCTTCTCGGGCGATCGGAGCGCCGATTCTGGTCGGCGCGGTGGTCTCAATGCCCGAGACCACGCCCGACAACCCGGCGGCCTCCAACACCGTCATCGTCTGGGATCCCGCCACTGGACCGGGGGAGCGGCACGACAAGCAGATCGTGCAGCCGTTCGGTGAGTACCTGCCGTGGCGGTCCTTCTTCGCCAAGCTGTCCTCCTACGCCGACCGCGCCGGGTACTTCGTGCCGGGCAGCGGCACCGGCGTGGTCAGTCCGGCCGGCGTCCCGGTCGGGGTGGCCACCTGCTGGGAGGTCATCTTCGACCGCGCGCTGCGCCAGTCGGTGCGCAACGGCGCCCAGATCCTCGCGGTGCCGAGTAACAACGCCACCTTCGATCAGGCGATGAGCGAGCAGCAACTCGCCTTCGCCCGGTTGCGGGCGGTCGAGCACGGCCGATTCGCGATCGTGGCGGGAACCGTCGGCATCAGCGCGGCGTTCGCTCCCGACGGCCGGGAATTGGCCCGGACGGCCTTTTTCACCCCGGCCTACCTCGACGTCGGCGTCCGGCTGCTGACGGCACGGACCCCGGCCACCCAATGGACGGTTGTGCTGCAGTGGCTGCTGGTTGCGGCCGCGGTCGCCGCGATCGGCGCGGCGATATTGCAGAATGGTGGTTTCGTGCGGCCGCCGCACAGCCGGCGTAGCAATCCAGTCAAAGGAGTCGCATGAGTAACCAGCCGCCCAGTCGGCGCACCCTGGTGATCATCCCCACGTACAACGAGCTGGAGAACCTGCCTCTGATCCTGGGCAGGGTGCGCAAGTCGCGTCCGGACGCGCACGTTCTCATCGTCGACGACGGCAGTCCGGACGGCACCGGTGAGCTGGCCGACGAACTGTGCACGGCCGATCCCAAGCACGTCCATGTCATGCATCGGACGGCCAAGGACGGCCTCGGCGCGGCGTATCTGGCCGCGTTCGCCTGGGGCCTGGAGCGCGGCTACAGCGTGCTCGTGGAAATGGACGCCGACGGCAGTCACGCACCCGAACAGCTCTACCGGCTGCTGGACGCGATCGACGCCGGCGCCGACGTGGCGATCGGCTCCCGCTATGTCGACGGCGGAACCGTCCGCAACTGGCCCTATCGGCGGCTGGTGCTGTCGAAGACGGCCAACACCTACGCACGGGTGCTGCTGGGTGTGGAGATTCACGACATCACCGCCGGTTACCGCGCCTACCGCCGGGAGGTGCTGGAGAAGCTGGACCTGGCGACCGTGGAGTCCAAGGGCTACTGCTTCCAGGTGGATCTCACCTGGCGGGCGATCAACAACGGATTCACCGTCGCCGAGGTGCCGATCACGTTCACCGAGCGCGAGTTGGGTGTGTCGAAGATGAGCGGATCGAACATCCGCGAAGCGATGGGAAAGGTCGCCCAGTGGGGGATCGGCGGTCGGATCGAACGCCTCCGGGCGCAGCGCTGACGAGCGCTATCAGCCGCAGCGCTGACGAGCGCTATCAGCCGCAGCGCTGACGAGCGCTATCAGCCGCAGCGCTGACGCGCTAGTCAGCCGCGGCGCTTGGTCTTGATCAGATCCAGCCGTTCCTTGAGTAGCTCCTCGAGCTCCTCGACGGACCGCCGCTCCAACAGCATGTCCCAGTGGGTGCGGGGCGGCTTGACCTTCTTCGGCTCGGGCAGGTCACCTTCGAGGAGGGTGCCCTCCAGCCCGTTGCGGCACAGCCAGGTGCCGGGAATCTCGGCGTCGTCGGCGAACGGAACCTCGAACTCCTCACCGTTCTCGGTGCGGTAACGCGCCAACTGCCGGGGCGCCAGGTCGTGGTTGCGGTCGGTCTCGTAGCTCACGGCCCCGAGCCGACTGCCCCTCAGCACACGATCAGCCATGGTGATTCTCCTTGCGTAGTCGTCGGAAGAACGCGAAACCGGGGCCTGCGAGTTCCCGACGTGGCTTCCGATGATACCGGGGATCCCAAGGCCGCCGGTCTACGCTCACTGCCGTGACGCGCCGGACCCGACCGCAACCCTGCCGATGGTGCGGGCGCGAGGTCGCCGACGTCGGCATGGGCCGGCGGCGGCAGTACTGCCGGCAGTCCTGCCGCCAGCGCGCCTACGAGCAGCGTGCTCTGGTCAAGGGCAGTGCCGTTCCCGAGGACGCGGTGGTGCTCACCGCCGACGAGGCGGCCGAGTTGTCCGATCGGGTCTACCAGGTCCGGTGCGCCGCCGAAGACGTAGCGACCGCGGTCGAGGAGGGCGCGCCCGCGGCTGAATTGCGCCCGTTGTGTGACGAATTGCTGCGGGTCGCCAAGGCCGCCGACGGCTGGCGCTGACGGCTGTGGTGCTTGCCACACCCGCCGGACAACGGCCACGACGCCTCCGCGACGTAATATTCAGCAAACAAATCTCCATGCCGGAAATCCGGCGGTGAAGGAGCAGTGCACATGAAGCGTTCGACGCGACGACTTCTCGCCCCCGCGGCGGCGGTGGCCCTGGGTGGCCTCGGATTCGCGGTGCAGACGGTCGAGCCGGCCGGCGGCGCGAGCGCAGACACCTGCGTCCAGGTCGGTAACCAGGCCAACTTCAGCACCTGCGCCGACCTGACCGACGTCGTCGGCGAGATCATGACCCCCGGCCGCCCCGACCGCGGGCCGGGCAATCTGACTCCCAACATGTACTCCTGCCTTGGCTGGGACGGGCAGTGGGTGAACGCCGACAGCTGCACGTAGCGGCGAGGCGATTCCGTCCGGACAGCGACGGAATTTGCAATCCTGCGGTGGAGTTCCAGCACTCCCCGATAAGTTGTGATCAGGTGCAAGCAGCGCGACCGTCAGACGGTTTGTTCTCGGTCGAAAGGCGCCCCTTGTCTGGTACCTCAAACGTGCACGGTCCCCTGTGGCGCTGGCTCGGGCCGGTCCTCATCGGAATTCTCTTGGTCGTCTTGGCAATCCTCGAGTCGCTGCAGGTGCGCCATCACAGCGACGCGGAGCCGCAATCGCTCGGCGTGCCCACTCCGTCGTCGGCCGCCGAACAGGCCGGGTCGCCGTAGCGCTACTTGGAGACGAAGCGCGTCCGCGGTGACGTCATTGCCGATCCCGCTTTGCCATCCTGGAGATCACCAAGGCCAACTCCGCCTCGCCCACCACCGCGACTTCGGAAAGGGGGGTGCGCGTGACCGAATCCGGATCAGTAACGGAATTGCCGGGCTTGACGAAAACCAGCGCCTCATCCATATCGGGTGAGAAACCGTCAAGGCCCGCATAGTTGATGGCAACGCAGACGACTTTTTCCGGGCTTGCACGGTGCGTGCAGGCGGACTCCGTTAATGGGGCGACAACTTTGTCCGGCGTCCCAGGCGCCGAGGACGTCTCCATTCAGAAGGCGCACGTGGGCGCCATCGACGACACCCCACGCCTCGTCATGGTCTGCGTAAGAAAAGCGAAGAATACGCACGTGTTCAAGCTATGGATTTCGTTTATCCACCGCAGCACTTCCGAGGTGCGTGTCGGGTTAGAAGGCGTCGCAACACATCGGAGCCGTCCGAGGCCAGCACGCGCTGCGCGTTGGAAAATCTTGCTTCGAAATACTGCGGTCGGGTCCGGCGATCCTTTATTGTCGTAGAATTCAGTCAATTGACTGACTGAGTTAGGAGCTTCGCATGGTTGTACAGCTTGACGATGAGGTCAGGCTGGCGGCCGTCGTCCGGACCATCTTGGGTCAGTCGTGCGTGTATCAGAGCTCTGGTTAATACCGATAGTGGCTGTCGCGGCAACGGCTGTTGGACTTGCCACCGCAGGGCCGGCGGTCGCGGCCGATGACCAGTTGATTGAGGACCTGGTAGAGCTCGCCGACCTCATCCCCGACGACGAGCTTTGCCACTCGGCGACGGGTAGCACGCTCTGCGCCAGTGGCGCCGTCAGGGGCAGCTTCGGGGCTCCGACCAGTGTGCCGACCTATGACTCCCGCTGCTACAAGGATGACTTGGTAACCGCACGCCGGTTAGACACGTGTGCGGCGCACTGAGTGCAGCAACGGCGGGAGAGTGTCGGTGCCCTCGGTGAGATTCGAACTCACACTGCACGGGTTTTGAATCCGTTTCCTCTGCCAGTTGGGATACGAGGGCGCTTCGCGGTGTGCGGTGTCCCACGATAGTGGAAACGCCACCGCCCCGGTTCGCCGCCCGCGGTGGGCCACGACACAATGGCCGCATGACTGGCCGAACGACTGGGACTGAGACTGGCTCTGGGACCGACTCCGACCGGCGCCCGCGGGTGCTCATCGCCGAGGACGAGGCGCTGATCCGCCTGGACCTCGCCGAGATGCTGCGCGAGGAGGGCTACCAGGTGGTCGGCGAGGCCGGCGACGGCCAGGAGGCGGTGGAGTTGGCCGAGAGCCTGCGCCCGGACCTGGTGATCATGGACGTCAAGATGCCCCGCCGTGACGGCATCGACGCTGCCGCCGAGATCGCCGCCAAGCGGATCGCCCCGGTGGTCGTGCTGACCGCGTTCAGCCAGCGCGACCTGGTGGAGAAGGCCCGCGACGCCGGAGCGATGGCGTACCTGGTCAAGCCCTTCTCGATCACCGACCTGGTGCCGGCCATCGAGGTAGCTGTCAGCCGGTTCGCCGAGATCATGCAGCTGGAAAAGGAAGTCGCCGATTTGGGGGACCGGCTGGAAACCCGGAAACTGATCGAGCGCGCCAAGGGTCTGCTGCAGGCCAAACACTCGATGACCGAACCCGAGGCGTTCAGCTGGATGCAGCGGGCGGCGATGGATCGGCGCACCTCCATGAAACGGGTCGCCGAGGTCGTTCTGGAGACCCTGCAGGCGCCGGACGAATCGGCGTCGCCGCACTGACCCGGCCGGTCAGCGCGGCGTTTCGCAGGGGGATGACGCGCGGTTCGGCCGGTAGTTGGCTATGTTCTACCGGAAGCGTCGACGGTGGGGTAAGTTTCGCGGCCCTGCCGGATGGTGGACAACAACCCGGAGGTGTAAACGTGCGCGGTCGTGCGACACGGAGTGCAATCGCAGCGAGTTCGGCGGCCCTGGTGATGCTGGGGATCTCCGCCTGCAGCCAGCCCGCCCCGAGCAATGAGTCCTCAAAGGGCAGCAGTGCGTCCTCGGCTGAGGCCGCCGCGCCCGTCGATCTGAAGATCGTCGAGCAGGTGCAGGTGGACCCGGACGGTAAAGAGGTCACGCCGCCGGCCGGTGTGACTGCGGCCGACCCGGCCGGTGACGGCAAGGCCACCTGCGCGCCGGTGAAGATCGCCATGGCCGGTGCCCTCAACGGCCCGGACGCCGCGCTCGGCATCAACATCAAGAACGGCGTGCAGCTGGCGCTGGACAAGCACAACGCCGCCAACCCCGGCTGCCAGATCGAGCTGCGCACCTTCGACACCGAAGGCGACCCGCAGAAGGCCACCGCGATCGCCCCGCAGATCGTCGACGACCAGTCGATCATCGGCCTGGTGGGTCCGGCGTTCTCCGGTGAGACCAAGGCCACCGGCGGTGTGTTCGACCAGGCCGGCCTGATGTCCGTCACCGCCTCGGCCACCAACGTCGCGCTGTCCGAGCAGGGCTGGAAGACCTTCCTGCGCGGTCTGGCCAACGACGGCGTGCAGGGCCCCTCGGTGGCCAACTACCTGAAGAACACCATCGGCGACAAGAAGATCTGTGTCGTCGACGACAGCACCGACTACGGCACCGGCCTGGCCAAGGCCGTCCGCGACACCCTCGGTGAGGTGGCCGACGCCGGCTGCAACATCTCGGTCAAGAAGGGCGACAAGGATTTCTCCGCCGCCGTGACCCAGGTGAAGGGTCAGTCGCCGGATTCGGTGTTCTACAGCGGCTACTACTCCGAGGCCGCGCCGTTCGTGCAGCAGCTGCGCGACGCCGGCTTCACCGGCAAGTTCGTCAGCGCCGACGGCACCAAGGATCCCGAGTTCGTCAAGCAGGCCGGGTCCGCCTCGAAGGACGCGATCCTGTCTTGCCCGTGCGCGCCGGCCAGCGGAGCGTTCGCCGACGAGTACACCAAGAAGTTCGGCCAGGCCCCCGGCACCTACAGCGCCGAGGGCTACGACCTGGGCACCATCCTGGCCAAGGGCGTCGACTCGGGCGCCGTCACCCGCGAGGCGCTGCTGGACTTCACCAAGAAGTACGACGGCCAGGGCGTCGCGCGCAGGTACCAGTGGACCGACACCGGCGAGCTCACCAACACCCTGATCTGGATCTACAAGGTCCAGTAGCGCACTTCACGAGGCGCGTCCGGGGCCGGGAACCGTCCGGCCCCGGACGCGCTCTCGTCGAAGGACGGATGCAAGGAGCTCAGCGGGCAGATGATCAACGAGTGCCTCACCAATCTCGGGGGCCACTACGCCTGCCTCGCCGGTGACATCGGTTTCAACGTCGAGAACCTGCGAAACGGCTTCTGGCAGTTCACCATCGACGGCCTGGCCTGGGGCGCGATCTACGCGCTGGTGGCGGTCGGCTACACCCTGGTCTTCGGTGTGCTGCGGCTGATCAACTTCGCGCACTCCGAGATCTTCATGCTCGGCATGTTCGGGGCGTATTTCTGCCTCGACATGATCCTCGGGTTCACCCCCAGCGGTAACGCCTACAACCGCGGGGTCGGACTCACCGTGCTCTACATCGGCGTGGCCATGCTGTTCGCCATGGCCGTGTCAGGAACGGCCGCAATCGGTTTGGAGGCCGTCGCCTACCGGCCGCTGCGCAAGCGCAATGCCCGTTCGCTGACGTTCCTCATCACCGCCATCGGCATGTCCTTCGTACTGCAGGAGTTCGTCCACTTCGTGCTGCCCAAGATCATCAAGGGCTACGGCGGCAGCAACGCGCAACAGCCGATCATCCTGGTGCAGCCCAAGACCCAGTTCCACATCTTCGGGGCGACGGTGTCCAACGTGACGCTGGTGATCGTCGCCTCCGCGCTGGTGCTGGCGCTGCTGACCGATCTGGCCATCAACCGGACGAAGTTCGGCCGCGGCATCCGCGCGGTGGCCCAGGATCCCGTCACCGCCACCCTGATGGGCGTCTCGCGGGAACGGATCATCATGCGCACGTTCCTCATCGGCGGAATGCTGGCCGGCGCCGCGGCGGTGCTCTACACACTGCGGGTTCCGCAGGGCATCATCTACTCCGGCGGTTTCCTGCTGGGCATCAAAGCGTTCTCGGCGGCGGTGCTGGGCGGTATCGGCAACGTGCGCGGGGCACTGCTGGGCGGCCTGATCCTCGGTGTGATGGAGAACTACGGCCAGGCCCTGCTGGGCACCCAGTGGCGTGACGTCGTCGCCTTCGTCCTGTTGGTTGTGGTGCTGCTGGTCCGGCCCACCGGCATCCTCGGCGAGAGCCTCGGGAAGGCCCGAGCATGACCCACCGCACCGCTGAGCACCTGCTGGCACCCGGCGACACCCTGCGGCGGTGGTGGTCGGAGCGCACCCGCGTCCAGAAGTGGGGCTTCGGGGTGCTGGCGTTCGGCGCCCTGGCACTGCTGCCGCTCTACACCCCGCCGTTCCTCGACACCCCCGGCATCAGCTTCGGCGGCACCATGGCCCAGTTCGCGATGGTGGCGATCATCGCGATCGGCCTCAATGTCGTTGTCGGGCAAACCGGTCTGCTCGACCTCGGCTACGTCGGCTTCTACGCCGTCGGTGCCTACACGGTGGCACTGCTGACCAGCCCGGACAGCGTCCTGAACAGAGTCGGCGAGGGCGGCCTGGATGCGAAGTGGGCGTGGCTGGCCTGCGTGCCGATCGCGATGGTGGTGACCGCGCTGGCCGGCCTGATCCTGGGCATCCCGACGCTGCGGCTGCGCGGCGACTACCTGGCCATCGTCACCCTCGGCTTCGGCGAGATCATCCGGTTGCTCGCCGACAACCTCGCCGGAGTCACCAACGGCCCGCGCGGCCTCAATCAGGTGGCCTACCCGCGCGTCGGAGTCTCCGAGGAACTGCCCAACGGGGTGTTCTCCAGCGGCAACTCCTCGGGTGCGGCCAACTACGGCACCTGGTGGTTCTGGCTGGGTCTGGCGTTGATGGTGGGAATCCTGCTGCTGGTCGGCAACCTCGAGCGCAGCCGGGTCGGCCGGGCGTGGGTGGCCATCCGCGAGGATGAGGACGCCGCGGAAGTGATGGGCGTCAACACCTTTCGTTTCAAGCTCTGGGCATTCGTCATCGGGGCGGCCATCGGCGGGCTGTCCGGCGCGCTGTACGCCGGGCAGGTGCAGTACGTCGCCCCGCCGACGTTCAACATCATCAACTCCATGCTGTTCCTGTCCGCGGTGGTGCTCGGCGGACAGGGCAACAAGCTGGGCGTGATCTTCGGCGCGTTCGTCATCGTCTACCTGCCCAACCGGCTGCTCGGCGTGCAGTTCATGGGCCTCAACCTCGGCGACCTGAAATACCTGTTCTTCGGCCTGGCCCTGGTGGTGCTGATGATCTTCCGGCCCCAGGGCCTGTTCCCGGTGCGTCAGCAGTTGCTCGCCTACGGCAGGTCCGCGCGGGAGCTGCTGGCCCGTGCCGATCCGCGTAAGGCCGCCTCATGACCGAGCCGATCATCGACGAGCAGATGGCCGCGCTGACCCGCGAGGTGGGTGTCGCCGAGGGCGAGACCCTGCTGCAGGCCACCGATCTCACCGTGAAATTCGGCGGCCTGACCGCTCTGGATGCGGTGAACTTCTCGATCAGACGCGGCGAGATCCTCGGCCTGATCGGACCGAACGGCGCCGGCAAGACCACGTGCTTCAACGCCATGACCGGCGTCTACCGGCCGACCTCGGGCACCGTGGTGTTCGACGGCCAGCGGCTGGGCAAGATGAAGCGCCACCAGATCACCCGGCTTGGCATAGCCCGAACCTTCCAGAACATCCGGCTGTGGGGCGAGATGACCGCGCTGGAGAACGTCGTCGTCGGCACCGACGCCCGGCATCACACCTCGGTGCCTGGCGCCCTGGTGCGCAGCCCCCGGCACCGGCGGGAAGAGCGCACCGCCATCGAAAAGGCCGCCGCCCTGCTGCAATTCGTCGGCATCGCCCATCGCGGCGAGGAGAAGGCCAAGAACCTGCCCTACGGCGACCAGCGGCGGTTGGAGATCGCCCGGGCGCTGGCCACCGAGCCCAAGCTGCTGTGCCTGGACGAGCCCGCCGCCGGGTTCAACCCGAGCGAGAAGGCCGCGCTGATCGAGCTGATCCACGCCATCCGCGACGACGGCTACACCGTGCTGCTGATCGAGCACGACATGCGGCTGGTCATGGGAGTCACCGACCGTATCGTGGTGCTGGAGTTCGGCCGCAAGATCGCCGACGGCCTGCCCGCCGACATCCGAGAGGATCCCGCGGTGATCGCCGCCTACCTGGGAGTGCCCGATGACGAACTCTGAGACGCCGGCGATGAGCGTCTCGCGCGAAGAGCAGACCCCTCTGCTCGAAGTCCGCGACGTCAAAGTCAACTACGGCAAAATCGAAGCACTACACGGTGTCTCGCTGGTGGTACGGGCGGGGGAGCTGGTCACCCTGCTGGGCTCCAACGGCGCCGGCAAGACCACCCTGATGCGCGCCATCTCCGGGCTGCGTCCGCTGGCGGCGGGCTCCATCTGGTTCGACGGCCGCGACATCACCCGGGTCAAAGCCCACCTGCGGGCCATCGACGGTCTGGTGCAGGCCCCGGAGGGCCGGGGGGTGTTCCCCGGCATGACGGTGACCGAGAACCTCGAAATGGGCTGTTACGGAAGGAAGTTCGACTCCAAGGCCGAGCACGACGAGCGGCTGGACTGGGTGTTCCAGACGTTTCCGCGGCTGGCCGAGCGTCGCAAGCAGGTGGGTGGCACGCTGTCCGGCGGCGAGCAGCAGATGCTGGCGATCGGGCGGGCGCTGATGGCGAGGCCCCGGGTGCTGCTGCTCGACGAACCGTCGATGGGCCTTGCCCCCATGGTGATCTCGCAGATCTTCGGCATCATCGCCGACATCAACGCCCGTGGCACCACGGTGCTGCTGGTCGAGCAGAACGCCCAGCAGGCGCTGAGCCGATCCGACCGCGCCTACATCCTGGAAACCGGCGCCGTCACCCGCACCGGGCCGGCGCGTGAACTGCTCGCCGACGACAGCGTCCGCGCGGCGTACCTGGGTGTCGCTTAGCAGGCAGTCAGATCTGGCCCGGCGGCTGCCAGGCCTCGCCCATCAGTTCGTTGGGTGGCAGCTGCGGATCCTCGAACCGGCGGGCCTGTTCGACACCGCTGACCGGAAGCCCCTGCGGCTCAAGCAAACCCAGTTGAACCAGGACCGACGCCTGATCCCAGTAGATGTGTTCGGAGGCGACTTTGTCGCCGTCGAACTGGACGACGGCCACCATCGGGATCTCTACCGGCCGGCGGGTGGGGGCCACGCCGGGCAGCATCCAGTCCATCTCGACGTCGTGGGTGAAGCAGAACACGAACTCGTCGATCACCCGGCCGTTCCCGACAGTTCTGGTCAACGGCCGCAGGGCGGTATCGGCCGGCATCTTGGGAATGAAGTGCTTGCCGTAGAACACGATCATCTCTTCGGGACCGCGGCCCCCGGTCAGCACCGGGACGTGGTTGACGTGGGGGTCCGGCGTCATGGTGGCGACGGTGGCCGCGGCGTCCTTGGTCGCGAATTCCAGTTCGGTATGGCGCTCCCAGAGGCGTTCCAACTCGTCGTCGGGCAGTGTGCTCATCGGATTCCCTTCGAATTCAATTGATCCGGAAGCTTTTCAGCTGCCCGGCTTCACCTGCACGGCGATCACCCGGCTCACCGCGCCACGATCACCGACGAGCCGTGGCCGAACAGGCCCTGGTTGGCGGTGACGCCGACCGTGGCGCCCTCCACCTGACGGCCGGTGGCCTGACCGCGCAGCTGCCAGGTCAGCTCGCACACCTGGGCGATCGCTTGCGCCGGAATCGCCTCACCGAAGCAGGCCAACCCGCCGGACGGGTTCACCGGAATTCGGCCCCCGACGCTGGTCGCGCCGGAGCGCAGCAGCTGCTCGGCCTCACCCTTGGCGCACAGCCCCAGATGCTCGTACCAGTCCAGTTCCAGCGCGGTCGACAGGTCGTACACCTCGGCCAGGCTCAGGTCCTGCGGTCCGATCCCGGCCTCGGCGTAGGCGACGTCGAGGATGTGGTCCTTGAATGCCCGGTCCGGGGCGGGGACCACCGCCGTCGAGTCGGTGGCGATGTCGGGCAGTTCCGGCAAGTGCTGCGGGTAGACGGGCGTCGCGCAGGACACCGCCCGCACCGACGGCACACCGGCCGTCGACCCCAGATGCTTCTCGGTGAACGCCTTGCTGGCCACGATCAGCGCCGCCGCGCCGTCGGAGGTGGCGCAGATGTCCAGCAGCCGCAGCGGGTCGGACACCACCGGGCTGGCCAGCACGTCGTCGATCGAATTCTCTTTGCGGTAGCGGGCATTCGGGTTGTTCAGGCCGTGCCGGGAGTTCTTCACCTTCACCTGGGCGAAGTCCTCCAGCGTGGCGCCGTAGAGGTCCATCCGGCGGCGGGCCAGCAGCGCGAAGTACACGGTGTTGGTGGCGCCGATCAGATGGAAGCGCTGCCAGTCCGGGTCATTGCGGCGCTCGCCGCCGACCGGGGCGAAGAAGCCCTTGGGGGTGGTGTCCGCGCCGATCACCAGCGCCACGTCGCACAGCCCGGCCATGATCTGGGCCCGGGCCGACTGCAGCGCCTGCGAGCCCGAGGCGCAGGCGGCGTAACTGGACGACACCGGGATGCCGGTCCAGCCGAGTTTCTGGGCGAACGTCGCCCCGGCGACGAAGCCGGGGTAGCCGTTGCGGATGGTGTCCGCGCCGGCGACCAGTTGAATCTGCTTCCAGTCCACGCCCGCGTCGCGCAGCGCAGCGCGGGCGGCCACCACCCCGTACTCGGTGAAATCGCGGCCCCACTTGCCCCACGGGTGCATGCCCGCGCCCAGGATGTAGACCGGGTCCCTCATTCGGCCACCCTCCAGGCGTAGACCGAACGCTGCACTCCGTCGTCGTCGACGTAGAGCGCCATGGTGGTCAGTTCCATCTCCATGCCGACCGTCAGGTCGGCGGCCAGCGCGCCGTCAACCTTGCCCAGCACGATGATGCCCTCCTCGGCCAGGTGCACCGCGGCCACCGCGAACGGCTCGAACGGGTCCGGGGACGGATACGGCGGCGGCGGGGCGTAGCGGTTCTCGGTGTAGCTCCACAGCGTGCCGCGCCGCGACAGCGCGACGGCGTGCAGTTCGTCGGCCCCGCAAGCGGGGTTGGGGCAGTTGTTCTCCCGCGGCGGGAACACATAGGTCCCGCACCGCGCGCATTTCGCTCCGACCAGATGGGGCGCGCCGGAGTCGTCGAAGGACCACCAGCCCTCGACGGCGGGAGCCTCTTGCGAACCGGGCACGGCGCCAGCCTAGCCCGTGCCTAGAGTGAGAGCCGTGAGCGCTGGGAAGACTGCCGACGAGAAGCCGACATTGATGTTGCTGGACGGCAATTCGCTGGCCTTCCGGGCGTTCTACGCGCTGCCCGCCGAGAACTTCAAAACCAAGAACGGCCTGACCACCAACGCCGTCTACGGGTTCACCGCGATGCTGATCAACCTTCTGCGCGACGAGTCGCCGACCCACATCGCCGCCGCCTTCGACGTGTCCCGGCAGACCTTCCGCGCCGAGCGTTACCCGGAGTACAAGGCCGGTCGCAGTTCCACCCCCGACGAGTTCCGCGGGCAGATCGACATCACCAAAGAGGTGCTGGGTGCGCTGGGTATCACCGTACTGGCCGAAGCCGGCTACGAGGCCGACGACATCATCGCCACCCTGGCCACCCAGGCCGACACGGCCGGATACCGGGTTTTGGTGGTCACCGGCGACCGGGACTCCCTGCAACTGGTCAACGAGAACGTCACCGTGCTCTACCCGATCAAGGGCGTCAGCGAACTGACCCGGTTCACCCCGGACGCGGTCGTCGCGAAGTACGGACTGACCCCCGAGCAATACCCCGACTTCGCGGCGCTGCGCGGTGACCCCAGCGACAACCTGCCCGGCATCCCGGGGGTGGGAGAGAAGACCGCCGCCAAGTGGATCGTCGAGTACGGCTCGCTGCAGGGCCTGGTCGACAACGTCGAAGGCGTGCGCGGCAAGGTCGGGGATTCCTTGCGCGCCAATCTGTCCAGTGTGGTGCTCAACCGCGAGCTCACCCATCTGGTGCGCGACGTGCCGCTGGCCCAGACGCCCGACACCCTGCGGCTGCTGCCGTGGGACCGCGACCAGATCCATCGGCTGTTCGACGACCTGGAGTTCCGGGTGCTGCGCGACCGGCTGTTCGACACCCTGGCGGCCGTCGAACCCGAGGTCGACGAAGGCTTCGACGTGCGCGGCGGCGCGCTGGACCCCGGCGCGGTCGCCGACTGGCTGGACGTCCACGCGCGAGACGGCCAACGGGCCGGGATCGCCGTCTCGGGAACCCACGCCGTCTACGACGGCGACGCCACCGCGCTGGCGATCGCGACCGCCGACGGCGAGGGCGCCTACATCGACACCGCCGCGATGTCCGCCGAGGACGAAGCCGCCCTGGGCGCGTGGCTGGCCGACCCGGCGGCGCCCAAGGCGCTGCACGAAGCCAAGATCGCCATTCATGACCTGGGCGGGCGGGGCTGGACGCTGGCCGGGGTGACCTCCGACACCGCGCTGGCCGCCTACCTGGTGCGGCCCGGGCAACGCAGTTTCACCCTCGACGACCTGTCACTGCGCTATCTGCGCCGCGAGTTGCGGGCGGAAACCGCTGAGCAACAACAACTGTCGTTGCTCGACGATCCGGACGGGGTCGACGACCAGGCGGTGCAGACGCTGATCCTGCGGGCCAGGGCCGTGGTGGATCTGGCCGTCGCCCTCGACGAGGAACTCGCCCGCATCGAGTCCTCGCCGCTGCTGGGGCAGATGGAGCTGCCGGTGCAGGCGGCGCTGGCCGAGATGGAGAGCGCCGGCATCGCCGTCGACCAGGACAAGCTGCAGACCCTGCAGCGCGAATTCGGCGACCAGATCCGCGACGCCGCCGAGGCCGCCTACGCGGTGATCGGCCAGCAGATCAACCTTGGCTCACCCAAACAGCTTCAGGTGGTGCTGTTCGAGGAACTCGGCATGCCCAAGACCAAGAAGACCAAGACGGGCTACACCACGGATGCCGACGCGCTGCAGTCGCTGTTCGACAAGACCGGGCACCCGTTCCTGGAACACCTGCTGGCACACCGCGACGCCACCCGGCTGAAGGTGACCGTCGACGGCCTGCTGAAGTCGACTGCTCCCGACGGGCGCATCCACACCACGTTCAACCAGACGATCGCCGCGACCGGCCGGCTGTCGTCCACCGAGCCGAACCTGCAGAACATCCCGATCCGCACCGACGCCGGGCGGCGCATCCGGGACGCGTTCTGTGTCGGATCGGGCGGAGGTTCGGTGGGAGGTTCGGTGGGAGGTTCGGTGGGAGGTGTTGCCTTCGCCGAGCTGATGACGGCCGACTACAGCCAGATCGAAATGCGGATCATGGCCCACCTGTCTCGGGACGAAGGCCTCATCGAGGCCTTCCGGACCGGGGAGGACCTGCATTCCTTCGTGGCGTCTCGGGCGTTCGGGGTGCCGATCGACGAGGTGACGCCGGAGTTGCGCCGCCGGGTCAAGGCGATGTCCTACGGGCTGGCGTACGGGTTGAGTGCCTACGGCCTGGCGCAGCAACTCAAGATCTCCACCGAAGAGGCCAAAGAGCAGATGGACGCCTACTTCGCCCGGTTCGGCGGAGTGCGCGACTACCTGCTGGCCATCGTCGAGCAGGCCCGTAAGGACGGCTACACCTCGACGGTGCTGGGCCGGCGGCGCTACTTGCCCGAGTTGGACAGCAGCAACCGGCAGGTCCGCGAAGCCGCCGAGCGGGCCGCGCTCAACGCCCCGATCCAGGGCAGCGCCGCCGACATCATCAAGGTCGCGATGATCGGGGTGCACGACGCGCTGCGCGAGGCCGGGTTGTCGTCGCGGCTGCTGCTGCAGGTGCACGACGAACTACTGCTGGAGGTGGCGCCGGGCGAGCGTGACGCCGTCGAGCAGCTGGTCCGCGACCGGATGGGCAGCGCTTACCCGCTCGATGTGCCGCTGGAGGTGTCGGTGGGCTACGGGCCCAGCTGGGATGCGGCCGCGCACTAGTGGGAGCAGTGCCCGGCGCAGTGCCGACATCAGCGGATCGGGAGCGGATACGCCGAAAGCTGCTGCAGCACGGGTCCGGCCGCGGCCCGCGCCGCCATGACGCCGTAGGCCTCCTCGTTCTGCAAGGCGAACACCCGTTCGTCGCCGAATCCCCGGTCGATCCGGTCGCGAACGTAGGCCAGTTCCACCACCTGGGTGAGGAAACCTTTCACCGCGGTCGCGGCGGGCCGGCCGCCGATCCGGTTCGCGGCCCGCACGGCGGCCTTGCGGGTCTTCAGTGACGACAGCCAACCGGCCTCGACGGGGGTCAGCAGGCCGCCGGCGATCATGCCGGGCAGCTTCCCGGCGATGATGTGCCGTTCGCGGCGCCGGCTGTTCACCGCGAGGCCGATGGCCAGCGCGAACACCGGCATCATCCACAGGACGTAGGTGCCCAGGTAGGCCTGGGCGCCCAGCAGCGCCGAGCCGTTCCACAGGCCGTGCATGACCACCGCGCCCAGATATCCCAGCAGCACGCAGCCCGCCTTGGCTCCGGCCGTGCGCTGTTTGAGCGCGAAGTACACCCCGATGGCGGTCATGGTGGTGAACAGCGGGTGGGCGAACGGCGACATCACCAGACGCATAGCGGCGACGGCCAGTGAGCCGGGCAGCGTCTCGGCGCTGCCGATGTAGAAGATGTTCTCGACCCAGGCGAAACCCAAGGCGGTCAGGCCGGCGTAGACCAGGCAGTCGGTGAGGGTGTTCAGTTCGTGGCGCCGTCGCCCGGTCATCATCACCAGCAGGAACAGGCCTTTGGCCGCCTCCTCGACCAGCGGGGCGCCCACCGCCACGGTCAGCGCACTGGGCTTGTCGGTGCCGCTGCCGAAAGCCTGCTCGAACAGTTCCGAGAACAGCAACGACAGCACCACCGCGACCGATGCGCCCCATAAGAACGCCATGACCAGCAGTCGCGGCGGCTCGGGTTCCCAGCGGTCCAGCCAGAGGTAACAGAGCACAACGCCGGCCATCGCGGTGGTGGCCAGGGCAAAGCCGACCAGCGTGCCGCCCGGGTCGGCGGCGGTGGCCAACAGCAGGATCAGGCCGACCACGGTGCCCAGCGCGATGATCGCGGCAAGCGGGGCGCCGACTTTGCGGACCGGCCGCGGCATGGGCGGCGTCGCGGCGTAGAACACCAGAGGAGAGTAGCTGCGGCGGCGGCACCTGGTTTGGTCGGGTTGTCCTCGGTCGAGTACGCTCAGCCGGTACCCGTGTGCACGTCGACGGGCACACAACCAGAGAAAACTGTCCCTTCTACGACCCTGTCCGGAGCAACCCACCACATGCCCAGTCCCACCATCACCTCGCCGCAAGTAGCCATCAATGACATTGGCACTGCCGAGGACTTCCTCGCCGCTATCGACAAGACCATCAAGTACTTCAACGATGGCGACATCGTCGAGGGGACCATCGTCAAGGTGGACCGGGACGAGGTCCTACTCGATATCGGTTACAAGACTGAAGGCGTCATCCCTTCTCGTGAGCTCTCCATCAAGCACGACGTCGACCCGAATGAGGTCGTCTCCGTCGGCGATGCGATCGAAGCTCTGGTCCTCACCAAGGAGGACAAGGAAGGTCGCCTGATCCTGTCCAAGAAGCGCGCTCAGTACGAGCGCGCCTGGGGCACCATCGAGGCGCTCAAGGAGAAGGACGAGGCCGTCAAGGGCACCGTCATCGAGGTCGTCAAGGGCGGCCTGATCCTCGACATCGGCCTGCGCGGCTTCCTGCCCGCATCCCTGGTAGAGATGCGCCGGGTCCGCGACCTTCAGCCGTACATCGGCAAGGAGATCGAGGCCAAGATCATCGAGCTGGACAAGAACCGCAACAACGTGGTGCTGTCGCGGCGGGCATGGCTGGAGCAGACCCAGTCGGAGGTTCGCAGCGAGTTCCTCAATCAGCTGGTCAAGGGCGCCGTCCGCAAGGGTGTGGTGTCCTCCATCGTCAACTTCGGCGCGTTCGTCGACCTCGGTGGGGTCGACGGCCTGGTGCACGTCTCGGAGCTGTCCTGGAAGCACATCGACCACCCGTCGGAGGTCGTGCAGGTCGGCGACGAGGTCACCGTCGAGGTGCTCGACGTCGATATGGACCGCGAGCGGGTGTCGCTGTCGCTCAAGGCCACCCAGGAAGACCCGTGGCGCCACTTCGCCCGCACCCACGCCATCGGCCAGATCGTGCCGGGCAAGGTCACCAAGCTGGTGCCGTTCGGCGCGTTCGTCCGGGTCGAGGAGGGCATCGAGGGTCTGGTGCACATCTCCGAGCTGTCCGAGCGCCACGTCGAGGTCCCCGACCAGGTGGTCGCGGTCGGCGACGACGCGATGGTCAAGGTCATCGACATCGACCTGGAGCGCCGCCGGATCTCGCTGAGCCTCAAGCAGGCCAACGAGGACTACACCGAGGAGTTCGACCCGTCGAAGTACGGCATGGCTGACAGCTACGACGACGCGGGCAACTACATCTTCCCCGAGGGCTTCGACTCCGAGACCAACGAATGGCTCGAGGGCTTCGACAAGCAGCGCACCGAGTGGGAGGCCCGCTACGCCGAGGCCGAGCGCCGGCACAAGATGCACACCGCTCAGATGGAGAAGTTCGCGGCCGCCGACGCCGCGGCCGCGGAGGAGCGGGGCGCCTCGGGCACCACGACCTCCAGCTCTCCGGGTGCCGAGGAGTCGGGTGGTTCGCTGGCCAGCGACGCCCAGCTTGCGGCGCTGCGTGAGAAGCTCGCCGGCAACGCATAACTCCCTCGCGAGAGTGAAACCACGCAGCGGAATGTCGAGACATTCCCTGCGTGGTTTCACTTTCTGCGGCGAAATGGTGAGAGCGGTCGGCGCCGAAAGTGTGGGAGCGGCATGCTGCGCATCGGCCTGACCGGCGGTATCGGCGCCGGGAAATCCACCGTGTCGGCGACGTTCGCCGAGTGCGGCGGCGTCATCGTCGACGGGGACGTCATCTCCCGGGAGGTGGTCCAGCCGGGAACCGAGGGGTTGACCGCGCTGGTCGACCACTTCGGGGCCGACATCCTGCTGCCCGACGGGGCGCTGAACCGGCCGGCGCTGGCCGCCAAGGCGTTCATCGACGAGCAGCAGCGTGCCAAGCTCAACGCGATCGTGCATCCCCTGGTCGCCAAACGGCGCGCTGAGATCGTCGCCGCGGTATCCGAGGACGAGGTCGTCGTCGAGGATATTCCGCTGCTGGTGGAGTCCCAGATGGCGCCGCTGTTCCCGTTGGTCGTCGTCGTCCACGCCGATGCCGATGAGCGGTTGCGGCGGCTGGTGGGGCAGCGCGGGATGCACGAGGCCGACGCCCGGGCCCGGATCGCTGCGCAGGCCCAGGAGGAACATCGGCGACGGGTGGCCGACGTCTGGCTGGACAACTCTGGGAGTCCCGCCGAGCTGATCGAGAAGGCGCGGGAGCTGTGGTTCGGCCGGATTCTGCCGTTCGCCCACAACCTGACCACCCGAACCCCTGCCGCCAGGCCGCATGATCTGGTGGCCGCCGACCCGGCCTGGGCCGACCAGGCGGCGCGCATCCGGGCCAGGCTGAACACCACCTGCGGGCACCGCGCGCTGTGCATCGACCACATCGGGTCCACCGCCGTCGCCGGCCTGGACGCCCGTGACGTCATCGACATCCAGATCACCGTCGCCTCGATGCAGGTCGCCGACGAACTCGCCGGGGACCTGTTGCGCACCGGTTACCCGCTGGTCGAATCGGTCACCGCAGACCGTCGCTTCGACGGCGCGGAAGGGCTGTGGCCCAAGCGTTTTCACGCCTCCGCTGATCCCGGTCGGCCCACACACATCCACCTGCGGGTAGACGGGGAACCCAATCAGCGGTTCGCCCTGCTGTTCGTCGACTGGCTCAACGCCAACCCCGGTGTCCGGAAGGACTATCTGGACGTCAAACGCACCGGCGACGGCGACGCGATCACCCGCTGGTTCACCGACGCATACCCGCGGGCCTGGGCCTGGGCGCAGGGCACCGACTGGGCGCCCCGCGACTTCAGCTGACTGCGCCCAAGTCGGCCGCCGGCACGTCCGGGGGCGGCGGGGCGTCCGGTGCGGGCGGTAGCTCCGGACCCGGTGCCGGACCAGCTGGCCCCGGCGGAGGCGGAACCGGTTCGGGCGCACTGCCCATCGCATTGCTCAGCGGAGCACCGCAGTTCATGGCCCCGTAGTCGGGGTCGTCGTCGGCCGGCAGCAGCCGCGGGCCGATGAACTGGTCGGCCTGCACGATCATCTGGCCGTCGACCAGGATCTCGCAGTGCAGATTCGCCGAGTACGGCCACTGGATCGAAATCCGCATGCCCGCTTCCTTCGGGTCGCTGAGCACCCCGGTGGCCTCGAAGGTGCGGCCCGGCAGCATGGTCGGATCGGCGCTGTTGATCTGGGTGTCGCTGATCCGGTAGCTCACCAGGGCGCCGCGGGCCAGGCCGTCGACCCGGGCGCGGTAGGTCACATTGTGCTGCTGGTCAGGCTGAGATGGCGGCTGCACCAGGTCGTCGTCGGCGGCGGCGACGGCCGGGGACAACGCCACCAGGGCCACAGCGGCAACGGCCGTCGTGGAGCGTCGCAGGCGTATCACGGGGGACGAGCGTACGCCTACCGCCAGCTCAGCTCTATCCCGGTGCTGGCCAGCCAGGCGTTGAGATCGTGGTCGTGGGCGGCCAGGCCGTCGACGGCGGCGACCGCACACCGCAATGCCTGTTCGGCGGTCTCGCTGCTGAGCAGTCCCATCCGGTGTGCGTCGAGCAGTTCGTCGACGTCGACCAGCTCGGTACCCCGGCCGGTGCGCACCACCAGGTCGAGGTAGTGATCCTCGGTCTGCCAGCGCTGCGGGCCGGAATTGATCAGTCCGACGTCGAGGTAGTAGTCCTGATCCCGCTCGTGGCCGGGGTTGAAATGAAAGACGTTGGCGCGCAGTCCCAGCGCGGGTAGCAGCCACGATTCCAGGTAGTGGAACTGCACCCGACCAGGTGTGGGGCGGGCCATGTAGAGGCCCCAGGGCTGCAGGCAGTACTCGTCGACCGCGCGCACGACACCCTTGGGGTCGGTGTTGGTACGGGCGAGCAGGTCGAAGGTCTCGTGCTTGGGCGGGTGGATGTGCGTCAGCGTACGAGCCTGTGTCAGGGCTGGGTGTCGGACTCGGTGTCGACGTCGCTGGCAAGCACGGTTTCGGCGTCGTCCGCGGCTGCCTCCGACGAATCGGCTCCGGTGTTGACCTTCCAGTTGGCCCGCAGGTTGGGGAAGGCCGCGATCGCCAGCGGAATGGTGTCGAAGAACCGTGAGCGGCCGAGCAGTTCGGCGAACCCGCCGCCCTGGAAGGCCTTCAGCGTTCTGCCCTGCTGCACCACGACCAGGAACGGCACGTCACGCAGTTCGGCGATATGGGCGACGTCGGACAGCGCCTCGAACCCGGTGAAGTCGATGTCGTCGATGCGTCGGGCATCGAGCACCAGCAGGTCGACGACGTCCTCGTCGTCCGGTTCGTCGTCGCCGTCCGGATTCTCGTTGGTCTCCGGCAGCGCGTCGATCAGCTGCATCCGGAACCAGTTGGCATTGCCGAACCACAGCGGACCGTTCAGCGCGAAGGCGGCGACGCCGGGAACCGCCTCGCAGCGCTGGTCGCTCAGCGGTAACCAGGTGCCCTGCGGCGAGCGTCCCAGCCGCAGCAGTTCCGGACGCGCGGTGCGGGAGGCCTGGTAGATGAAGGACACCAGCGCCGCAAGCAGCACGCCGTAGACGATGCCCATCAGCACCGTGCCCGTCATCGCGATCAGCATGAGGGCCCAGGCTTTCCAGGAATACAGCCGGGTTGCCCTCATCTGGTCGACGCGGAAGATCCGCAGCGCGATGTAGATCAGCACCGCCGACAACGTCGCGGACGGCAGATTCTCGATGACTTGGCTGAAGAACAGCATCGTCACGGCGATGACAGAGGCGATCAGCGAGGCCATCTGACTGCGGGCGCGGGACTCGGCGATGATCGTGGTCGACGGCGGACTGGCGTTGATGGCGAAGGACCCGACGAAGCTCGATGCGATATTGGCCATCCCGAGCGCCCGGAAATCCGCGTTGATGTCGGTGTCGAATCCGCCGATGTTGGCCGCCGACCGCGTGGTGGCCGCGGTCTGCGCCAGGCAGAACATCGAGACGACCAACGCGGTGGTCACCACCGCCTCCAGGGAATCCAGGGAGAACGGCGGAAGCTGCACTGACGGCAACCCGCGGCTCAGTGGTCCGAGAACCGCAACCCCGAGGTCTTTGAGGTGGAACACCGTCATCGAGATGATGGACAGTGCCAGCACGATCAGGGCACCGGGAATACGGCGATTGATCCGGGCGATTCCCAACAGCAGCACCAGGGAGGTCAGTCCGAGGACCAGTGTGGGCATGTTGGTCTGGGGCAGCTGTTCGATGAGATGCCTGATTTTGGCCAGAGTTCGCCCGTTGCCCGCCTCGACCCCCAACAAGCCGGGCAGCTGGTTGACGATGATGATCACCGCGATCCCGCCGAAGAATCCGATCATCACCGGGCGGGAGAGGAAATCGCCCACCCAGCCCAACCTGCCCACACCGACGAGCAACGTGAACATGCCGACCAGGAAGGTGGCCACCACCGCCAAGCCGATGTATCGCTGGCTTTCCGCCACCGCGCCCAACGACAGCAGGCCAGCGGCCAGGATGGGAGCGACGCTGCTGTCCACACCCATGGCCAGATGGCGGTTGGTGGACACGGCCGCGGCGACGATCGTCGCCACGACGAACCCGTACAGACCCGTGATCGGGGGCATGCCGGCCAGATGAGCGGTTGCCAGCTGACCCGGCATGGTCACCGCCGCGAAGGTCACGCCGGCCGCCAGGTCCCTGGTCAGCCAGTGGCGACGATAGCCACGAAGAGTGGGGAAGAGACGAAAGTCTTCCCTGAGCTGATTCGCCAGCGTGTTCGTTACCGTGCGAACTTCCACCACGAGAGCGTAGTGAGCAGCGGGCCGCGACATGCCGGGATCGGCTATATCCGGTTCAGAGTCCGTTAACGGTGTGTTCACCGGAGGCCGCCGCTAGCCATCCTATGTCGGGGGGCACAACTAATCTGGTCACCATGGCTTTCGCCACCGAACGTCCCGCAGAGGAGCTCGTCCTCGCCCATTCCGAATACCGGGCGGTCGACGACGTGGTGCGCACCGGCGCGCGATTCGAGGTGGTCAGTCCGCACCAGCCCGCCGGCGATCAGCCCGCCGCCATCGACGAGCTGGAACGCCGGGTCCGGGCGGGGGAGCGGGACGTGGTCCTGCTGGGCGCCACCGGAACCGGCAAGTCGGCGACCACGGCCTGGCTGATCGAGCGTCTGCAGCGGCCCACCTTGGTGATGGCGCCGAACAAGACGCTGGCCGCCCAGCTGGCCAACGAACTGCGCGAGATGTTCCCGCACAACGCCGTGGAGTACTTCGTCTCGTACTACGACTACTACCAGCCCGAGGCGTACATCGCCCAGACCGATACCTACATCGAGAAGGACAGCTCGATCAACGACGACGTCGAGCGGCTGCGGCACTCGGCGACGTCGGCGCTGCTGTCCCGGCGCGACGTGGTGGTGGTCGCCTCGGTGTCGTGCATCTACGGCCTCGGCACGCCGCAGTCCTATCTGGATCGCTCGGTGGAGTTGCAGGTCGGCACCGAGGTGCCCAGAGACGGGCTGCTGAGGCTGCTGGTCGATGTCCAGTACGACCGCAACGACGTGTCCTTCACCCGCGGATCCTTCCGGGTGCGCGGTGACACCGTCGAGATCATCCCCAGCTACGAGGAACTGGCCGTGCGCATCGAGTTCTTCGGCGACGAGATCGAGGCGCTCTACTACCTGCACCCGCTCACCGGCGACGTGATCCGCAAGGTCGATTCACTGCGGATCTTCCCGGCCACCCACTACGTCGCGGGTCCGGATCGGATGGCGGCGGCCATCACCTCGATCGAGGACGAACTGGCCGCACGGCTGGCCGAACTGGAACGGCAGGGCAAACTCCTTGAAGCACAACGTCTTCGGATGCGCACCAACTACGACATCGAGATGATGCGCCAGGTCGGGTTCTGCTCCGGCATCGAGAACTACTCCCGGCATATCGACGGCCGGCCGGCCGGATCCGCGCCGGCTACCCTGCTCGACTACTTCCCCGAGGACTTTCTGCTCGTCATCGATGAATCGCATGTCACCGTGCCGCAGATCGGCGGCATGTTCGAGGGCGACATGTCGCGTAAGCGCAACCTGGTGGAATTCGGCTTCCGGCTGCCTTCGGCGGTGGACAACCGGCCGCTGACCTGGGAGGAGTTCGCCTCGCGGGTCGGGCAGACGGTGTACCTGTCGGCCACCCCGGGCCCCTACGAGCTGGCCCAGACCGGCGGAGAATTCGTCGAGCAGGTGATCCGTCCGACCGGACTCGTCGACCCGCAGGTCGTCGTGAAACCCACCAAGGGCCAGATCGACGACCTCATCGGCGAGATCCGCGTCCGCGCCGAGCGCGACGAACGCGTCCTGGTCACCACACTGACCAAGAAGATGGCCGAGGACCTCACCGACTACCTGCTGGAGATGGGCATCCGGGTGCGCTACCTGCACTCTGAGGTGGACACGCTGCGCCGGGTGGAGCTGCTGCGTCAGCTGCGCCTGGGTGAGTACGACGTGCTGATCGGCATCAACTTGCTCCGCGAGGGCCTGGACCTGCCCGAGGTGTCGCTGGTGTCCATCCTCGACGCCGACAAGGAAGGCTTCCTGCGCTCCACCCGCAGCCTGATCCAGACCATCGGGCGCGCCGCCCGCAACGTCTCCGGCGAAGTGCACATGTACGCCGACAAACTCACCGACTCGATGAAAGAGGCGATCGACGAGACGGAGCGCCGGCGCGCCAAGCAGATCGCGTACAACACCGATCGCGGCATCGATCCTCAGCCGCTGCGGAAGAAGATCGCCGACATCCTCGACCAGGTGTACCGGGAAGCCTCGGATACCGAGGCCATCGAGTCGATCCAACCTGCCGGGTCGGGGCGCAACGCCTCCCGGGGGCGCCGCGCCCAGGGCGAGGCGGGCCGCGGCGTTGCCGCCAGTTCGGGCGTGCGGGACGGACGCGACGTCTCGGCCATGCCGCGGGCTGAACTGGCCGACCTCATCAAAGAACTGACAGCACAGATGATGTCAGCCGCGCGCGACCTTCAGTTCGAGCTTGCCGCGCGGTTGCGCGACGAGATCGCAGACCTGAAGAAGGAGCTTCGGGGAATGGACGCCGCCGGCCTGAAGTAGCAGGCAGGTCGGCTGTTTTCGGCCCCTGGCATAACCGCGCCGCCACCGCTTGGCCACGGTTCGGTAACCCCCCGATTTGTGACCCGAAACCCGTCTTACACGTCTGTAGTTTCGGTGCAGACCCCAACACGGAACGGGAAAGAAAAACCATGGCAAGGACCAGCACTGGGCTCACCTTCACAGTCGTCGTCGGCGCGGGATTGTTCGGAGCAGTCATGGCCTCGACCCCCGGCGCGGCGGCCTCGCCGCTCAAGACGGGTGGCTACGCTTGCATCGAGCAGGCTGCGGGCGCTGCGGCGGCACCGGCGGACGGTCCGGTGGCCGGCGCGGCCGGTGCCGCAGCCGCCGGCGCGTGCGGTCCGGCCGCCGCCGTGGCTGATATGGCCGGTGTGCCGATGACGCTGCCCGGCCCGCTGCCCGTGGCCGCAGCGGTGCCGGTGGGTGGTGCGGTCGGCGCACCTGTTCCGGTTGGCGCTCCCATTCCGGTTGGCGCTCCCATTCCGGTGGGCGCTCCCATTCCGGTTGGCGCTCCCATTCCAGTCGGCGCACCTGTTCCGGTGGGCGCTCCCATTCCAGTCGGCGCACCTGTTCCGGTGGGCGCTCCCATTCCAGTCGGCGCACCTGTTCCGGTGGGCGCACCTGTTCCGGTGGGCGCACCTGTTCCGGTGGGCGCTCCCATTCCGGTTGGTGCTCCGGTGCCGGTCGGCGCCGCGGGCGCTGTGCCCCTTCCGGTCGGCGCCGCCGCGGTGGGCGCTCCGGTACCGGTCGGTGGTGCTCCGATCATCGATATGGCGGGTGCCGGCGGCAAGGGTGCGATGACCGGCCCGTTGCCGGCCGGCGCGCCCGTGCCGGGCCAGCCGATCATCCCCGGCCCGGCGGGTTGATACCGATCTGACCAGCGATCTGACCCCCGAAATCTGTCAATGGGACTGGGAGTGGGAACCATGCGCACGCTGATGCGGAGTGTTGTTGCGGCGGCCACCATCGCCGTGAGTGTGTTCGTGGCTCCGGCCGGCACCGCCCAGGCGAGCGCCCAATCTCGAACACTCGGCCAGGCCTACCGGTCGTCCGGCTCGGCCGTCGCGTCGGTCCTGCCCGGCCCCGGCGACGTCGTGGGTGTGGCGCACCCGGTGGTGGTGGCATTCGCTGCACCGGTCGCCGACCGGCCCGCGGCCGAGCGAGCCCTGGACCTCACATCCACCCCCGCCATGACGGGAAAGTTCGAGTGGCTCGACACCACCACCGTGCAGTGGGTCCCGGATGGGTTCTGGCCGGCGCACAGCACAGTGGCGCTGTCCGTGGGCGGCCGCCCGACGACGTTCGCGACGGGTCCCAAAGTCGTCGGCGTCGCCAGCATCTCCGACCACACGTTCACCGTCACCATCGACGGCGTCCATGCCGGCCCACCGACGTCGCTGCCCGCGCCGCATCACCGCCCGCGCTGGGGACAGGCAGGAGTGTTCCCGGCGACGATGGGCAGGCCGCAGTATCCGACGCCCGTCGGCATCTACACCGTGCTGGCCAAGGAACGTTCGGTGGTGATGGATTCCAGCACTGTCGGTATCCCGGTGAACAGCCCTGACGGGTATCACCTCGACGTCGACCACGCCGTCCGGTTCACCAGCCGTGGGCTTTTCGTGCACGCGGCGCCCTGGGCGGTCAATTCGATGGGCAATGACAATGTCAGCCACGGCTGCATCAGCCTCAGCCCCGAGGATGCCGAGTGGTACTTCAACACGGTCAACGTCGGTGACCCGGTGATCGTGCGGGAGAACAGCCTCGAGGTGCCGTCTGAGCCGAGGATGGGAATCGCCTACTAAGGACCGGCTTTTCGGCCGTGGCCTGCTCGGCACCCTTTGGACATCGCCAGCGCCGGCCGCTGGCCGAGCGCTGGCGCCCACACCGCGATATGCCCGTCCCGCAACCTCTTTCGTTGAATACCGGTCAGCCGGCCGCCGTGAGCGGCGGGGCCGACCCGCGATGGTGACGCCGGTGTCGGGCATCAGTCAGGACGGCGCCACGCCAGGTGTGGGCCAATCCCGCACTGTCGGCACCGAGGAGGCATTACTGTTTGCGCTTGGCGCTGCAACTTCAGTACTGGAGGATACCAATGGGCGGTTATAACACCGTGGTTGTCGGAACAGATGGTTCGGCTTCGTCGCTGATCGCGGTTGATCGTGCGGGCCAACTGGCTTCCGGCCCGGATGCGAAGGTCATCGTGGCGACCGCCTACCTGCCCGCTCCCGAGGACACGAAGGCGGCGGACATAATGCGGGACGAGGGCTACAAGGTGGTGGGCACGGCCCCCATCTACGACATCCTCCGCGATGCCAGTGAACGGGCCAAGGCCGCCGGAGCCGTCAACGTCGAGGAGCGTGCCATCGAGGGTGCCCCCGTCGACGCTCTGGTCGACCTCGCCAACGAGGTGGGCGCCGACATCCTGGTCGTCGGCAACGTCGGCCTGAACACCATCGCCGGCCGGTTGCTCGGATCTGTGCCCGCCAACGTAGCGCGCAAGTCCAAGACCGACGTGCTCATCGTCCACACGACCCCGTAGGCCGCCACCGGCTCTGCTGCCGCCCGTGGAAGCCCCGACCGTCCGTACCCGGCTGTGGTCAGACGGGCGTCTGGAGGCGCGGGACTTCCCGCTGGAGCGCCTCGCGGAGCATGTCCGCACCGAGGGGGCTCTGGTGTGGGTCGACCTGCTCAATCCGTCGCCCGCGACGCTCGACGTGCTGGCTGGTCAACTCGGCTTCGATCCTCGTGCCGTCGAGGACATCGTGGAGCATGGTGGGCGCACCAAGGCCACCCGATACGCCACCCACACCGTCCTGAACGTCTACGCGACGGCGCTGGGACCGCAGGTGCCCGGATCGCTCGAGTCCCGCTTATTGACCGCCCGGGTGTCGATCTTCGCGATGCCGGCCGCGGTGGTGACTGTTCGGCTCGAAAATGACTCCGCGCGAACGGTGTTCGACATCGACGAGGTGGTGCGGCGCTGGGACGACAACTCCGACCTGCTGCGCATGGGCAGCGCGGCGTTGTTGCACGGCGTTCTGGACGTGGTGGTCGACGAACAGTTCGACACCATCCAGCAACTCGACGACACCATCGAGTCGCTGGAGGACGTGTTGTTCGGCGACCGCTCCCAGACGCGGCAGCTGCAACGCGACACCTACCGCGTGCGTAAGGAGCTCGTCGAGTTGCGCCGCATCGTCCTGCCCATGCGGGAGGTGATGAACACGGTCATGCGGCGCAGCTCACCGGGCACCGGCACCGGTGAGTTCGACGGTTGGTACGCCGACCTCTACGACGACGTCATCCGGGCCGCCGAGTGGACGGAGTCCCTGCGCGACATGATCACCACCGTCTTCGAGACCAACCTGTCGCTGCAGGATGCCCGCCTCAACACGATCATGAAGAAGCTCACCGGGTGGGCGGGCATCATCGCGGTGCCGACCCTGGTCACCGGCTGGTTCGGGCAGAACGTGCCCTACCCGGGCTTCGGTCAGATCTCCGGCGTGGTGGCCAGTGCGCTGGTGTCCATCCTCACCGCCGCGGCGCTCTTCGTCGCTTTCCGCCGCCGCGACTGGCTTTAGAGGTTCGGCTGGGACACGTCCCCGCGCCAGCCGCCGGTCTCCATCGGCCGCTCTTCGATGAACTTCTTGAACCGTTGCAGGTCGCCGTGTACCCGGGCCTTGAGGATGCCGAGCTTGTCGGCGACGTTCTCCAAGAACCCGTCCGGGTCGATCTCCATCTGCGTGGTCACCCGGGTGTGGTTCTCATCGAGCTGTTGGAAGGTGACGACGCCGGCGTGCTGGGGACCTGAATCGGAGCGCCAGGCTACCCGCTCATCGGGGTGTTGCTCGGTGATGGTGGCGTCGAATTCCCGGGTGGCCGGGCCGACTTTCACCCGCCAGTGGACGTGGGTGTCATCGCGCTGGCGGATCTCCTCGACGCCTTCCATGAAGTGCGGGAACGTCTCGAACTGCGTCCACTGGTTGTAGACCGTGCGGACCGGGCGGTCCACATCGATGGATGCGGTGGTGGTGCTCATGCCAATTTCCTCCTGGGATTCGGGTGTCTTCCACCCTCGGCTACCCATCTGGAGCGCGCGGGACACCCGTCCACCGAAACAGGGGACGTGACTATGGCGCGGCGCCGGGAGAATGGATAGCATCAATTCATGAAGCTAAATTCACTGTTTCGAACGCGCTCATCAGCGACGCTCATGATCGCCGGGCTGGCCGCCGCCGGACTGGTGCACGCACCGACTGCTGCAGCCGACACCACTGACCTGGGCAGCCAGGCGGACGTGGATGTCGTCGACATCGAGATCGAACAGCACTGGACGGTGAGCAACCTGCAACCCAGTACCGACGCCATTCCGTACCGGCCGGTGGGTGCCTTGTGGGAGGCGACTGTGGACGCGGAACTGCCGCACGGTGGGATTCCCATGATCACCGGTTTCGTCGCGCGCACCGACTCGGTCAGCTATCCGGTGTTGTGGGGTGTGGCGGCGCCGATGGGCGTTCCGCCGGCAGCGCTGCCGCCGGGCGGCACGACGAGCGGCAAGTTGTACTTCGACGTGACCGGGCCGCCTCCGGACAGCGTCGCCTACACCGCCGACGGCGCCGATCTCGCCGTCTGGACGACGGGCGGGTGAACGCGCCGCCGAAGGGGTGATGGGCCGTCACCGAGGCCCGTAGGCTCTGCCGATGGCCTACCCGGACATCGACGGCATCGCCGAGCATCTGCGTTCACTGGGGCTCGACGAAGTCCGTACGCAGATCGCCGGGCACGGTGTGGTGGAGTCCTGCGCGGCGGCCGACCGGGCAGCCGGGTGATGGCGCTCGCGTGCCGACACCGATGCGCTGCCGGTCCGGGAGTCCTCGGGCGTCGATTTCGCCTCCACCGTCGTCGACTGAGACCTATCCGGGCGGACCGTTTCCGGTGTCGCATGCGCGGACACGACTGCCACACCGCCATGCTGATGGGCGCCGCCGAGGTGCTCGCCGGTCTCGACACCTGGGTCACCCGTCGACAGGTTAGACAAACTTCCGGCAAAGGCCTATAGGGTCCTGGTGTGCCCGGTACCCGTTTGGTCGCGCCACTGCTTACTGTGGCCGTGACGGCTTTGGCGATCACGACTAGCACCGCGTGGGCGGGAGGGCCCGGTGGCGTTGTCGACGATTCGGCGGAGATCTCCGTTGCGGTCGGGACCGGCGTTTTCATTGATGGCCTGGTGGGTTTCAGAGCGACCGGCGCAACGAACGAGGAAGCCTCGGCGCGGGTAATCGCGCAGTGCCAGAGCGCAGGCGGCCAAGAGTGCACCAGCGATGAGGTGACCAATGACAGGCTCTGCATCGTGTCCGTCGCTGACGATACTAACGACGTCGTGTCCGGCGGAGCCGGGACGACTGTCGACCTTGCCAGGGACGATGCGTTCGCCCGGGCTGCGGCCAACGGCACGGCCCTTGGCCCGACCGCGGCTATCGTCATCTCCGATTGTCATTGATGGGTGAGTGCAAATACATGACGAAGCGCCGCATATCAGCACTATTGATTATGAGTCTTGCTGTTCTGCTGGGGGTTTCAGCGCCGGCCGCTGTCGCTCTGCCGACTTGTCAGGACTCGGGCAGTACGTCCACCTGTCGAACCAATGGCAGCGTGGCGATAAAGGCGCGTCCGGGGACCGTGGCGCCGCCCGCGAATCAGCCGTCCATCAGGTGGCGTGGCGGCCCCGGTCTGTCTATTAACTTCGGCCGTTGACCGTGGCTCATCACCAGCCGCTCTCACCCCGTCGGGCAGGGCATTCCTCCCGAGCCGCAACCAGCTAACGAAGCGATCACCGTGACGCCGACAGCGACACGTCGGACTCGGACCCGCGATGGCATAGCGAGACGGTGCCACACTTCAGGACACGCCGACGGAAACCGATCCGGGGGGACTCCTGGCTGTGCGACACTGATCGCCGTTCGGAGCTTGGAGGTCCGTGGTGGTTATTGTCGAGCGGGAACAGCGCCGCGGTGGAGCGGCGGTGCTGCGCCGGATATGGCGGCTGCACTTCTGGGTCGGACTTTTCGCGGCTCCGGCGCTGATCGTGCTGGCCTGCACCGGCCTCGTCATCCTCTACTCACAGCCGATCGACCTGTGGCAGTACCGCGACCTGAAGATGGTCTCCGCCACCAACGCACCGGTGTCCCTGGACAACCAGGTCGCCGCCGCACGCGAACACGTCGCCCCCGGCATGGTGCTGGACGCCGTCACTCCGCCGCAGGCTCCGGACCGATCAACCCAGGTCGATTTCCTCCCGGCCGAAGACTCCGGCGTGGGGGAGCGCAACGCAACACAGGTCTTCGTCGACCCCAACACCGGCAAGTACCTGGGTCAGCGGCACGAACTCGACGGTGTGGTCGGGTGGGCCAACCAGTTGCACCGGGTCTTCGGCAATGACGGTCCTACCGTGGCACTGCCATCACTGGGTCATCTGATCGCGCCGTCGTCGTATCCCGAGGCATCGATCACGGTGGGCATCGGCAATCTCATCATCGAGATGACGGCGGTCTGGGTTCTGGTTCTGGCACTCAGCGGGATTTACCTGTGGTGGCCCCGCTCCATCGAGGGTGGCAAGCCGCCACTGGCGATCCGGTGGTCGAAGGGCGGTCGGATCCGCTGGCGCGACCTGCACGCCGCCACCGGCATCCTGCTGTCGGTGGTGCTGATCTGCTACATCGTCTCGGGGCTGACGTGGTCGCGGTACTGGGGCGAGAACTGGCGGGCCGTCGCCTCGACCGTCACTCCCGCCGCTGAAGTCGACGCCCCGTCCACCCCGGCCACAGTGGGCGACTTCGACCGCCTCGGCCACCGCATCGCCTGGGCCGACAAGGAGGACCCGGTCTATGCGTCCGCGGCCCCTGGCGCGACCGCCCCTGGCGCTACGCCGCGGCGGTTGGGGTTTACCGAGATCGATCAGATCGCCAAGTCGGAGAACATGATTGCCGGCTATTCCATCGTGCCGCCATCGGACACGATCGCCAGTGGTGAGACCGCCTACGGCAGCTACAGCGTCATCAACCACTGGCCGCAGAAACTCTCCGAGCAGCGGACGCTCTACCTCAACCAGTTCACCGGGCAGACCATCACCAACGCCACCGCCGACCAGGACGGCACACTGTCGCGGATCAGCAGTTGGGGCGTGAACATGCACATGGGCACCCAGTACGGCGTCGTCACCCGCATCCTGGCTACTGCTGCGTGCCTGGGCCTACTGACAAGCATCGTCACCGCCACTCTGATGTGGTGGAAGCGTCGCCCCACCGGCAGTGCGGGCCTGCCGGGCGCCACCAGCGACACCATGCGGTCGAACACCCCACGCGGGGCCGTCGTCGCGGTCGGCGTCATCGCTACCGCGCTGGCGGTGATTTACCCGTCATTCGGCGCGACGCTGGTGGTTCTTCTCGTCGCGGAGGCGATTCTGGCCGTCAGGCGCAATCGGGTGACCCAGCCCTCAGACTGAGCGCTCAGGCTGAGCGCTTCACCACCCGCGCTCGCGCCATTCCGCCAACCGGGGCCGCTCCTCACCCAGGGTGGTGTCGTCACCGTGGCCGGGATAGACCACCGTGTCGTCGCCGTAGGCGCCGAACACCCGGCTGGTGACGTCGCCGAGCAACTGCTCGAACGCGCCGGGCTCCCAGGTCTTGCCGACCCCGCCGGGGAACAGGCAGTCCCCGGTGAACAGTTGCACCGCGGTCCGCTCCCCGGCCGGCCGCAGCGCCAGCGCCACCGAGCCGGGGGTGTGCCCGCGCAGGTGGATGACGTCGAAGACCAGATCGCCGACCTGCACGGTGTCCCCGCCGTCGAGGAAGCGCTCCGGGGGAATCGGCAGCGGCTCGGCGTCGAGGCGATGCGCAGCGGTGGGCGCCCCGGTGGTTTCGGCCACCGCCGACAGCGCCTGCCAGTGGTCGAAGTGCTGATGGGTGGTGACGATCAGCGCCAGCTTGGGCGCCTGTTCGGCGACCAGTTCGACCAGCAGATCGGGGTCGTTGGCGGCGTCGACGAGCAGGGACTCACCGGTGTCGGCGCAGGTGATCAGGTAGGCGTTGTTGTCCATCGGACCCACCGACATCTTGACGATGCTCACCCCGGGAAGGGTGCGTCGGGCGGCGGTCTGGGTCTCGACGTGCCCGGTATAGGTATCAGCCACAGAGATCGACATGAGGCCACGGTACTGCTGTCAGCGGCGGCACATAGCATGAGCGCGTGGCTGACCGGCTGATCGTCAAGGGCGCGCGTGAACACAATCTGCGCAGCGTCGACCTGGACCTGCCGCGGGACAGTCTCATCGTCTTCACCGGGCTGTCCGGATCGGGCAAGTCCTCGCTGGCCTTCGACACCATCTTCGCAGAGGGCCAGCGCCGCTACGTCGAGTCGCTGAGCGCGTATGCCCGCCAGTTCCTCGGCCAGATGGACAAGCCCGACGTCGACTTCATCGAGGGCCTGTCCCCGGCGGTGTCGATCGACCAGAAGTCCACCAACCGCAACCCGCGCTCGACCGTCGGCACCATCACCGAGGTCTACGACTACCTGCGCTTGCTCTACGCCCGGGCCGGCACCCCGCACTGCCCGGTGTGCGGGGAGCGCATAGCCCGCCAGACCCCGCAGCAGATCGTCGACCAGGTGCTGGCCATGCCGGAGGGCACCAAATTCCAGGTGCTGGCCCCGGTGGTCCGCACCCGCAAGGGCGAGTTCGTCGACCTGTTCGACAAGCTGAACACCCAGGGCTACAGCCGGGTTCGGGTGGACGGCGTGGTGCACCCGCTCACCGAGCCGCCGACGCTGAAGAAGCAGGAGAAGCACGATATCGAGGTGGTGGTCGACCGGCTGACGGTCAAGACCAGCGCTAAGCAGCGGCTCACCGATTCGGTGGAGACCGCACTCGGTCTCGCCGACGGCATCGTCGTGCTGGACTTCGTCGACCGCGACGAGAACGACCCGCACCGCGAGCAGCGGTTCTCCGAGAAGCTGGCCTGCCCCAACGGGCACGCCCTGGCGGTGGACGACCTTGAGCCGCGGTCGTTTTCGTTCAACTCGCCCTACGGCGCCTGTCCGGAGTGCAGCGGGCTGGGCATCCGCAAGGAGGTCGACCCGGAACTGGTGGTGCCCGACCCGGATCTGACGCTGGCCCAGGGGGCGGTGGCACCGTGGGCGATGGGCCACAACTCCGATTACTTCACCCGGATGATGGAGGGCCTGGGCGAGGCGTTGGGATTCGACATCGACACCCCGTGGCGCAAGCTTCCGGCCAAGGCGCGCAAGGCGATTCTGGAAGGCAGCGACGAGCAGGTGCACGTGCGCTACCGCAACCGCTACGGCCGCACCCGCTCCTACTACGCCGACTTCGAAGGCGTGATGGCGTTCCTGCAGCGGCGCATGGAGCAGACCGACTCGGAGATGATGAAGGAGCGCTACGAAGGCTTCATGCGCGACGTGCCGTGCCCGGAATGCCAGGGCACCCGGCTCAAGCCGGAGATCCTGGCGGTCACGTTGTCGGCGGGGGAGTCCACGAGGTCCATCGCCGAGGTGTGCGAACTCTCCATCGCCGACTGCTCGGACTTCCTCAACGGGCTCACCCTGGGCACCCGTGAAGCCGCCATCGCCGGGCAGGTGCTCAAAGAGGTGCAGTCCCGGCTGGGCTTCCTGCTCGATGTCGGGCTGGACTATCTCACGCTGGGTCGCGCCGCCGGGACGCTGTCTGGCGGTGAGGCGCAGCGCATCCGGCTGGCCACCCAGATCGGCTCCGGTTTGGTCGGCGTGCTGTACGTGCTCGACGAGCCGTCCATCGGGCTGCACCAGCGGGACAACCGCCGGCTCATCGAAACCCTCACGCGGCTGCGCGATCTGGGCAACACCTTGATCGTCGTCGAGCACGACGAGGACACCATCGCCCACGCCGACTGGATCGTCGACATCGGCCCGGCAGCCGGCGAACACGGCGGCCGGGTGGTGCACAGCGGGCCGTATGCGGACCTGCTGACGAATCCGGACTCCATCACCGGGGCGTACCTGTCCGGCAAGAAGAGCATCGACGTGCCGGCCATCCGGCGTCCGGTGGACCGCAAGCGTCAACTGACTGTGGTCGGCGCGCGCGAGCACAACCTGAACGACATCGACGTGTCGTTCCCGCTCGGCGTGCTCACCGCGGTCACGGGGGTGTCCGGATCCGGCAAGTCCACCCTGGTCAACGACATCCTGGCGTCGGTGCTGGCCAACAAACTCAACGGGGCGCGTCAGGTGCCCGGCCGGCACACCCGGATCAACGGCCTGGACCAGGTCGACAAACTGGTCCGGGTGGACCAGTCGCCGATCGGCCGCACGCCCCGCTCCAACCCCGCCACCTACACCGGGGTGTTCGACAAGATCCGCACCTTGTTCGCCGCCACCACCGAGGCCAAGGTCCGCGGATATCAGCCGGGCCGGTTCTCCTTCAACGTCAAAGGCGGCCGCTGCGAGGCGTGTTCGGGCGACGGCACCATCAAGATCGAGATGAACTTCCTGCCCGACGTCTACGTGCCGTGCGAGGTCTGTCAGGGTGCCCGCTACAACCGGGAGACCCTGGAGGTGCACTACAAAGGCAAGACCATCGCGCAAGTGCTCGACATGTCCATCGAGGACGCCGCGGAGTTCTTCGAGCCGATCGGCGCCATTCACCGCTATCTCAAGACGCTCGTCGAGGTGGGGCTGGGTTACGTCCGGCTGGGCCAGCCCGCGCCGACGCTGTCCGGTGGTGAAGCCCAGCGCGTCAAACTGGCGGCGGAGTTGCAGAAGCGCTCCACCGGGCGGACGGTCTACATCCTCGACGAGCCCACCACCGGCCTGCATTTCGAGGACATCCGCAAACTACTCAAAGTCGTCAACAGCCTTGTCGACAAAGGCAATTCGGTGATCGTGATCGAACACAACCTAGACGTCATCAAGACCTCCGACTGGATCATCGACATGGGTCCTGAGGGTGGTGGCGGCGGCGGAACCGTGGTGGCGCAGGGCACTCCCGAGGACGTCGCGGCCAGCCCGGGCAGCTACACCGGAGCGTTTCTCGCCGAACTACTGGAGCCGCCCGCACCCAAGCGCACGACCCGACGCCGCCGGGTCAGCGCCTAGCGGCGGACTGCCCGGCCTGGGAGAGCAGCATGCCGACGCAGTGGTCGATGAACTGCTCCCGCGACACTGCCAGCGTGCCGCTCAGATAGCCGGTGAACAGGGCCGTCAGGGCGCCGATCAGACCGGTGGCCACCATGTTCTGCACCGCCGGGTCGGCGATGGTGGTCAGTTTGTTCTGCAGCAGGGCGATGAAGCTGGGCATCCATTCGGCGCCGGAATGGATCAAGGCCGGCTCGGTCTGCGGCACCAGCAGCAGCACCCGGCCGCGGACCGGATCGTCGACCATCAGCGTGACGAACCGCTCGACCGCCTCGCGGGGCGTGGCCGCCGAGCTCAGTGCGTCCATTGCGCTCGCGCAGACGTGGTCATAGACCGCGCGGGCGAACTCGTCGCGGTCGGTGAAGCTCTCGTAGAAGTACCGCTCGGTCAGGCCCGCCCGCCGGCAGACCGCCCGCACCGTCAGCGCCGGCCGGTCCGGGGCGCCCAGAACCGCCACGCCCGCGGCCAGCAGTTCGTCGCGGCGGCGGCTGCGGCGAGCGGGCAGTGGGACACCGGCCCACCGTCCGCCGCGTTGACCCAACGGCATATCGCTCCTATAGACTCGACTATGACAACAAGCGTAGTCAGAAGTTGTCGCCCCAGGAACGGACGGCGCCGAGGAAAGGCGATCGGGTGAGTCCAAAGACGGCCGCAAAGCCCACAGCGAGGCACAAAGCAAAGCCCACAGCGCAGCCGAGATCAGCGCCCGCGCCGACCGGCGGCTGCCCGGTGAGCAGCGGCGGGTACGACGACGCGCCGCTGGGTCCGGACTCGCTGACCTGGAAACTCTTCGGCGACTGGCGCGGCCTGCTGCAGGGCCCCTGGGCCGGGTCAATGCAGAACATGCACCCGCAACTCGGCGCGGCTGTCAAGGACCACTCCATCTTCTTCACCGAACGCCTGCCCCGGCTGTTCCGATCGCTGTACCCGATCGGTGGTGTGGTCTTCGACGGCGACCGCGCACCCCAGACCGGCGGCGAGGTCCGTGACTACCACATCGGGATCAGGGGCGTCGACGAGAAAGGCCGGCACTACAGCGCGCTGAACCCCGACGTCTTCTACTGGGCGCACGCCACGTTCTTCATGGGCACCATCCTCACCGCCGAGCACTTCGGTGACGGCCTGACCGAGGACCAGAAGCGTCAACTGTTCGACGAGCACGTGCAGTGGTACCGGATGTACGGGATGAGCATGCGCCCGGTGCCCAAGACGTGGGAGGACTTCGGAGTCTACTGGGATCACATGTGCCGGGAGGTGCTGGAGAACACCTGGGCGGCCCGAGCGGTGCTCGACATCACCTCGATGCCCAAACACCCCTCGATCAGCTGGATGCCGGATTGGATGTGGCAGCAGCAGCTCAAGCTGCTGGAGCCCCTCGCGGTGTGGCTCACTGTCGGTCTCTACGACGAACCGGTGCGCGAGCTGATGGGCTACTCCTGGTCGGGCAACGACGAACGGCTGCACTGGCTGTTCGGCCGCGCGGTCAACGTGGCGTTCAAGTTCGTGCCCCGGCGCATGAAGATGCATCCGCGGGCACGGGCGGGCTGGGACCGCGCCGAGGGCCGAATCCCCGCCGATACGCCGCTGGTGCACACGCCGGCGCGCAACCTGCCGCCCGTCGATGCGCGGGGAAACGGCATGCACTACTCGCCGCAGGTGGGCTAGCGGGTCACCGGACCCGCTCTTAACGACGCTCTGTAGTAGTTCGGCTACCCTGCCGGGTATGCAGACAACGAAAACCAGGATCGTCGCCGCCGTGTCGGCCGGCGCGTTTCTGGCCGCGGCGCCGGCCTGCTCGCAGACTGAGATGACCACCAAGGCCCGCGACCAGGGCGCCGGCGTGGTGAGCATCAGCGACCAGTGGGTCAAAGCCGCCGATACCGGGATGACTGGTCTGTTCGGCACCCTGAAAAACTCCGGCACCACCGACGTCACGGTGGTCTCGGCCGGTTCACCGTCGGCCGGTCAGGTGGAATTGCACGAAGTGGTGGGCCAGCCCGGTTCGACCGCGATGCAGCCCAAGGAGGGGGGTTTCCGCATTCCGGCTGGCGGAACCCACGTCCTGGCGCCCGGTGGTGACCACCTGATGCTCATGAACCTCACGGCGCCGTTGACAGTGGGCTCGCAGGTGGAGGTGACGCTGACCTTCGCCGACGGCACATCATTACCGTTCGCCGCTCAGATCCGCGACTTCTCCGGCGCCGGCGAAACGTATCAACCGTCGGGCCACGCTGGCGGCCATGGATGAACACCGCCGGCTGAACGGCCGGGTATCGCGGCGCCGACTGCTCACCGGCGGCGCCGCGGCGGCGGGTTTGGCGGGCGCGGCGGGAGTGTCGGCCTGGGTGGTAGACGACGCACGCCGCACCGACGAGCCCCGCACCTTCGGCGACGAGACGGTGCGATTTCACGGCGCTCATCAGGCAGGTATCGACACCCCGCCGCAAAGCCATGCGGCCTTCATCGGGCTGGACCTGCTCGCCGACCCTCGGCGCGCACCCCGCGAGGTCCTGCAGGCGGTACTCGCGCTGTGGACCACCGACGCTGAGCGGCTCACCGCCGGGTTGCCGGCCTTGGCCGACACCGAACCGGAATTGGCGCCCCGTCCCGCACGCCTGACTGTCACCGTGGGATTAGGTCCACGCGTCTTCGACCTGACCGGCCTGGGCCGGTTGAAGCCTATCTCGGCGCGGCCGCTCCCACCCTTCGGCGTCGACCGGTTGGAGGCTCGCTGGCAGGGCACCGACCTGCTGCTGCAAATCTGCGCGGATGACCCGATGGCTGTCGCGCATGCCACCCGAGTACTGGTTAAGAACGTCCGGAGGCTGGCAGTGCAACGCTGGCGGCAGAACGGATTCCGTCCCGCCCGCGGCGTCCAGCCAGACGGGACGACGGCACGCAACCTGATGGGTCAGGTCGATGGCACCGTCAACCCGGTTCCCGGAACACCCGACTTCGACGAGGTCGTCTGGGACGACGGGCGGTCGCAAGCCTGGCTGGCCGGCGGCACGATGATGGTGCTGCGAAGAGTCCGGATGAACCTGGACACGTGGGACGAGATGGACCGCACCAGCAAGGAACTCGCGGTGGGCCGTCGCCTGGACACCGGCGCGCCGCTGACCGGGTTGCACGAGAGCGACCCCGCCGATGTGACAGCGCGGCGCGACGGCATTCCGATCATTCCGCCCAATTCACATGTGGCACTTGCGCATCCGGCCGAGCCTGCGGAGCGGTTCTTGCGGCGGCCCTACAACTACGACGATCCCCCGCCCCCGGGGGAGATCTCGGATTCCGGTCTGATCTTCCCCGCCTTCCAGCGTGACATCGACCGGCAGTTCCTGCCGGTGCAGCGCCGACTGGCCCGGGCCGACGCGATGAACCGGTGGATCACACCGGTGGGCTCGGCGGTTTATGTGATCCCACCGGGCGTGCGCTCGGGGCAGTATCTCGGGCAGCAGTTGCTGGAGAGCCCCGTGAATTGAGCGTTCAGTCCGGCTTGCGCATCGAGGAGCGGATCTCCTCAAGTTTGTCCGCCGCCGCTTTCTGCACGGCCTCGTAGCGCTGACTCGCTGCCCGGACCTCGGTGGTCTCCTCGGCGAGTTCGGTTGCGCCCAAAGCGGTTCCGTAGCGCGTCTCGATCTTGTCCCGCACGCCTCCCAGCGTCGGCACCCCGGCGGGGGTGTAGCCGGTGTCGGGTTTCGCCACGCTCACCGGCGGCAATGTGGTCGCGGCCGGCTTGGTCGTGCTGACCTCGGCGGACTTCGGCTCGCCGGCTGGCTCGGGTGCCGACTCAGATGCGGGTCCCTTGGGTTCGTCAGGCATGAGGGTCACCGTACTCCGGCGGGCTTGGGGTGTGGCTGCCCGTCGCCGCCCGCCTCCGCGGCGATGGTGACCCCGTCGGCCTGACCGGAGGTTCCCGGCAGCGCCACCTCGGGCACCTCCGGGGTGCCGATCTGGGCCGCCAGCCACGGCAGCGACGACACGAAAGCCTTGGCGGCGAAGGGCCAGCGTGCTTGCCCGGCTGCGGCACCACCGCGCAGTCGATGTCGTAACTGCTGCCCGGGTGGCCGGGTCCCAGTCGTCCCACGCCGCCGCGTTGCCGCCGTAGAGCCGCTCGATGGTCTGGGCCTTGGTGCCGGCATTGGGATAGAGGTCGCCGTCGATGTTGACGAAGGCGCTGAACAGTTCCGGGTAACTTCACGGTCAGATTGACCGCGCAGGTGCCCCCCGAGGACCAGCCGACCACACCCCAGTTGGCCGGATCGTCGCTGACGCCGAAGTTGTCGACCATGAAGGGCACGACGTCCTTGGTGAGGTGATCCGCGGCTGGTTGGGGGCCGACTGGTGACCGTCATAGGCCGCCAGGATAGGCCCGCTCCGGCGGCGTCGGGAGATCGGCTCAGCGGACCGGCCCGGTGTACTTCTCGCCGGGTCCCTGGCCGGGCTCGTCGGGCGCCGCGCTGGCCTCTCGAAAGGCCCGCTGCAGGCTGCGCAGGCCGTCCTTCATCGGCCCGGCATGCGGTCCGAGGGAACCGGCGCAGCCGTCGAGCAGCCCGGCGTAGGCGTTGATCAGCCGCCGCGCCTCGTCCAGGTCGCGATGCCGGCTGGTGTCCGGATCAGGGTCGGCCAGGCCGATCTTCTCGGCGGCAGCGCTCATCAGCATCACCGCGGCTTTGCTGATCACCTCGATCGCCGGGATGTCGGCCAATTCGCGATGCTGCGCACCAGTCGGGCTGTGATGCTGCGGATCAGCACTGCCCGCGATGCCAGGGGTATCCGTCATGCCTGCTAGACTCGCATGCACGACCGTCCCGGCGAACGCCAGGACAACCAAGTGGAGTCCCACTCCCACCGTCGGCTTGAAGGCTAGACGGTCCGGTCACCGATGCCCCCGGGCATCCGTTCTGCGTATGACGCAGGCGGCATTAGCCGTGATCGGTCGGCACTGGGCCCTGCTGCGTGCAGGGCCTTTTCGCTGGTGGCGTGGTTTCCCGATGTGTCCTGCGGCGTCTCGCCGGCTTCGGCCGGACGAAATGAAGACCGACCAGGGAGGCCCCATCAGCACTGAGACCCGCGTCAACGAGCGTATCCGCGTACCTGAAGTCCGACTCATCGGACCGGGCGGGGAGCAGGTAGGCATTGTGCGTATCGAGGACGCTCTCCGCGTCGCCGCGGATGCCGATCTCGACCTTGTCGAAGTAGCCCCGGACGCGAAGCCGCCGGTGTGCAAGATCATGGACTACGGCAAGTTCAAATACGAGACGGCACTGAAGGAGCGCGAGTCTCGCAAGAACCAGCAGCAGACCGTCGTCAAGGAGCAGAAACTCCGTCCCAAGATCGACCCGCACGACTACCAGACCAAAAAGGGTCACGTGATCCGCTTCCTGGAGGCCGGGTCCAAGGTCAAGGTGACGATCATGTTCCGCGGTCGTGAGCAGTCCCGGCCCGAACTCGGGTACCGGCTGCTGCAGCGACTGGGCGCCGACGTCGCCGACTACGGCTTCGTCGAGACGTCCGCCAAGCAGGATGGCCGCAATATGACGATGGTGCTGGCTCCGCACCGCGGCGCGAAAACGCGCGCCAAGGCGGCGGAACAAGCAAGCGGACCGCCAGCGGGGCGTCCGGTCGCCCAGCCCGCTGAGCCCGCAGAGCCCGAAGCTCCAACCGAGCAGAACTGATAACCGAGGAAGAACGAGGACACGATGCCCAAGGCAAAGACCCACAGCGGGGCCAGCAAGCGCTTCCGCAAGACCGGGACCGGAAAGATCGTCCGGCAGAAGGCCGGCCGTCGCCATTTGCTCGAGCACAAGGCGACCAAGCGGACCCGTCGCCTCGATGGCCGGACCGTCGTCGCCGAGAACGACGTCAAGCGCGTCAACAAGATGCTCAACGGCTGATTCCTGCCGGCTGATTCTTACCGGCTGATTCTTGCCGGCCGACGGCCCTGACAGCCGTCCTTTGACTTGACTCCCTAACCGAACCGAGAAGAGGAACCCCCAATGGCCCGCGTGAAACGCGCACTCAATGCCCAGAAGAAGCGCCGCACAGTCCTCAAGGCGTCCAAGGGCTACCGCGGCCAGCGGTCACGGCTCTACCGCAAAGCCAAAGAGCAGCAGCTGCATTCGCTGACCTACGCCTACCGTGACCGGCGCGCCCGCAAGGGTGATTTCCGCAAGCTGTGGATCTCGCGGATCAACGCCGCCGCCCGCGCCAACGACATGACCTACAACCGGCTGATCCAGGGCCTGAAGGCCGCCGGTGTCGAGGTCGACCGCAAGAACCTGGCCGAGATCGCGGTCAGCGACCCCGCCGCGTTCACCGCTCTCGTCGAGGTCGCCAAGGCCGCTCTGCCGGAGGATGTGAACGCCCCCTCCGGTGAGGCTGCGTGACGGAACCGCTCTCTGAGCGGTCCTCCACGGTCGTCGCAGCAGCCAAACTGCACCGCCGCGGCGAGCGGGCGGCCGCCCGCCGGTTCCTCGCCGAGGGTCCCAACCTGGTGGAGGCGGCTGCCCGTCGCGGCCTCGTCGAGCGGGTGTTCGCCACCGAGGCGGCGGCGCAGCGCTACCGCGAGATGCTCACCGGCGAGAGCGTTGCCACGGTCACCGACCGTGCGATGAAGTCGTTGTCGGACACTGTCACCCCCGCCGGACTGGTGGCCGTCTGCACACTGCCCGATCCGGACCTCGACGTCGTCCTGGCCGGCGGGCCGGCGTTGGTGGCGGTGGGCGCGGACATCTCCGATCCCGGCAACGCCGGCACGTTGATCCGGCTGGCCGAGGCCATGGGCGCCGCCGCGGTGGTGTTCTCCGGTGACGCGGTGGACCCCTACAACGGCAAGTGCGTGCGGTCGTCGGCCGGCAGCATCTTCGCGCTTCCGGTCGTGCTGGCGTCGGACACCGCAGCGTTGATCGACCGCCTGCGTGGCAGCGGCCTGCAGGTGCTGGCCGCCACGCTGGACGGCGAGGTGAGCCTCGATGACGCCGACGCGCTGCTCAGCGCGCCCACGGCGTGGGTTTTCGGCTCAGAGGCGCACGGATTGCCCAGCGACATCGCGCTGCGGGCCGACCACCGGGTGCTCATCCCGATGTCCGGTGATATCGACAGCCTCAATGTGGCCGTCTCTGCCGCGATCTGCCTCTATCAGAGCGCGCGGGCCCGGCGCCGGGGATAGCCCCGGTGCCCTAGGCTGGCCGGGTGGACGTCGAGCCGAGCGGCGATCAGCCGGGCAGCGGTGATGGTCACGCTGAGCAGGACAATCCGGCAAAAGGTCCGATTGCCTGGCTGAAGAAGACCAACCGGAATCCCGGCGTCGTCGCGCTGATCCGGCGGGCCCGCGAAGCGCTTCCCGGCGATCCCGACTTCGGTGATCCGCTGTCGATGGCCGGCGAGGGCGGCCCGCAGGCCGCGGCCCGCGCCGCCGACCGTATTCTGCGCGACCGCGAGGCAGCCACCCGCGAGGTGGGCCTGGCCACGTTGCAGGTCTGGCAGGCGCTCACCGAACGGGTGGCCGGAAGGCCGGCCGACAGCGAGGTCACCATCGTCTTCACCGATCTGGTCGGTTTCTCGGACTGGTCGTTGCAGGCCGGCGACGAAGCCACCCTGCGGCTCCTGCGCCGGGTCGCCCAGGTCGCCGAACCACCGCTGCTCGACGCCGGCGGTCAGATCGTCAAGCGGATGGGCGACGGGATCATGGTGGTCTTCCGCGATCCGGTCACCGCGGTGAAGGCCACGATGGCGGCCCGCGATGCGGTGAAAAACGTCGAGGTGGATGGGTATACGCCCCGCATCAGGGCCGGTATCCACACCGGCCGCCCGCAGCGCATCGGGGGCGACTGGCTCGGGGTGGACGTCAACATCGCCGCCCGGGTCATGGAACGAGCCACCCGGGGCGGGCTGATCATCTCCGAGAAGACCCTGGAGGAGATTCCGCCCGCCGAACTGGAAGCGCTCGGCGTCACCGTCAAACGGGTGCGCCGCCAGGTCTTCACCGGCCGACAGTCCGGGGTGCCGCCGGACCTGGTCATGTACCGGCTCAAATCCAAGCGCGACGTGCCCGCCGAGGACGACCAGCAGGACGGCGAGTCGGGCAACTCCGGCTAGCGCACGCGGGTCTTTAGACGAACTCCTCGGCGCTGGCCTCGATCCAGTCTGACAACCACGACTCCGGCGGGCACTCCAGCAGTTCGCCCGGCATCAGCCACTCGTAGATCTCGGCGTAGGTGCGGCTGTGCGCACAGTCGATGCGGCGGTTGAGCATCGAGGGCGCCAGCTCGGAGAAGTCGTCCAGTCCCATCGACGCGATCATCTGCGCGGCGCTGGCGACCGCCGCCTTCTGGAAGTTGGCCACCCGGTCGATCTTGTCCGGCACGTGCAGCGCCCGGGCCAGGCCGGGGTCCTGAGTGGCCACCCCGGTGGGGCAGCGGTTGGTGTGGCACTTCATCGCCTGGATACAGCCGACGGCGAACATCATCGCCCGCGCCGCGAGGGTGAAGTCCGCGCCCTGGATGATCCGTTTGACGATGTCGAAACCGCTGCTCACCTTGCCCGATGCGCCGATCTTGATGTGCGGTCGCAAGCCGGTCCCGACCAGGCAGTTCTGCACCATCATCAGTCCCTCGGTCAGCGGCATCCCGACGTAGTCGACGAATTCCTGTGGGGCGGCGCCGGTTCCGCCTTCCGAGCCGTCGACGATGATGAAGTCCGGGGTGATGCCGGTCTGCAACATGGCCTTGCAGATGGACAGGAATTCGGTGCGCGCGCCGACGCAGAGCTTGAACCCGACCGGCTTTCCGCCTGACAGGCTGCGCAGGGTGGCGATGAAGTGCATCAGCTCCAGCGGAGTGTGAAATGCGGCGTGCGCCGGGGGAGAGACGACGGTCTGACCCACTGGGACGCCGCGGGTCTCGGCGATCTCCGGGGTGACTTTGGCGCCCGGCAGCACGCCGCCCAGCCCCGGCTTCGCACCCTGGGACAGCTTGATCGAGATCGCCTTCACCGACGGCAGCGTCGCCTTGTCGCGGAACCTCTCGCCGTCGAAGTGGCCGTCGGGCGTGCGGCACCCGAAGTAGCCCGAACCGATCTCCCAGATCAGGTCGCCGCCGTGTTTGAGGTGGTAGGGACTGATCGCCCCCTCGCCGCTGTCGTGGGCGAAACCGCCCTTGGCCGCGCCGCCGTTGAGTGCCTCGATCGCGTTGCCGGACAACGCCCCGAAGCTCATCGCCGAGACGTTGAGCAGCGCAATGTCGTAGGGCTGGGTGCAGTCCGGGCCGCCGAGGCGAACCCGTGGGTTCAGCTCGGTGGCGATCCGCGCCCGCAGCGAGTGCCTCAGGAATTCGTAACCGACGGCGGTCACGTCACGTTCGGTGCCGAACGGCTCATCGCCCTTGGTGCCCTTGGATCGGCGGTAGACCGCGTCGCGGGTCTCCCGGTCGAACGGCGCGCCGTCGGTGTTGGACTCGACGAAGTACTGATAGATCTCCGGGCGGATGAGTTCGGCGATGAACCGGGCGTGGCCCAGCACCGGATACGCGCGCAGCACCGAGTGCCTGGTCTGCACCAGATCCCAGGTTCCCAGCGCCGCCACCGCCGCCACCACCAGCGCGAGAATCCACCACGCGCCGTGCAGGGTGAACGCCAGCACGGCGGCTGCCGCCCAGATCCCCGCGATGATGAGCGCTCTGAGCATGTGCCGTCCTTACGCCTCGATCATCGGCGGGCTTGCTGCCTGCCGGGCGAATTGCCCGCGAGGCGTCATTCTGGCATCACCTATGATCTCCACGGCGGCACTTGGGTGA
>NZ_JBIIOV010000191.1:0-5723 GCF_044342925.1 Mycobacterium sp.
GAGTCCACTGCATGCCCAGCACCAGAGCAGGCCAGCTTAAGGAGAGTCCCGGCGCGTGGGTGAGCACCCTGTCGATCTGTCGCCAGAGGCGCTGACCGCCGCGGTCGAGGCGGCCCGCGCCGTCTTCGCCGCGTCCGCCGACCTCGACGCGCTGGCCCGAGCCAAAACCGATCACCTCGGCGACCGGGCACCGGTCGCGCTGGCCCGTCAGGCGCTGGCCACGCTGCCCAAGGATGCGCGCGCCGACGCCGGCAAAGCCGTCAACGTGGCTCGCACCGACGTGCAGGCCGCCTACGACGACCGACTGGCCGCCCTGCGGGCCGAACGCGACGCGGCGGTTCTGGTGGCCGAGGCCATTGACGTGACGCTGCCGTCGACCCGCCAGCCGGTCGGGGCGCGTCACCCGATCACGATCCTGGCCGAGCACGTCGCGGACACCTTCGTGGCGATGGGCTGGGAACTCGCCGAAGGGCCCGAGGTGGAAAGCGAGCAGTTCAACTTCGACGCGCTGAACTTCCCGCCCGACCACCCCGCGCGCAGCGAATCCGACACCTTCCACATCGCCCCGGAGGGGTCCCGGCAGCTGCTGCGCACCCACACCTCGCCGGTGCAGGTCCGCACCCTGCTCGACCGCGAACTGCCGGTCTACATCATCTCCATCGGCCGGACTTTCCGCACCGACGAACTCGACTCCACCCACACCCCGGTGTTCCACCAGGTCGAGGGGCTTGCGGTGGACCGTGGCCTGACCATGGCCAACCTGCGCGGAACCCTGGACGCGTTTGCCCGCTCGGAGTTCGGGCCGACCGCACGCACCCGGATGCGCCCGCACTTCTTCCCGTTCACCGAGCCGTCGGCGGAGGTCGACATCTGGTTCGAGAACAAGAAGGGCGGCCCGGGCTGGGTGGAATGGGGTGGTTGCGGCATGGTCAACCCGAATGTGTTGCGCGCGGCCGGGATCGACCCGGATGTGTACTCCGGCTTCGCGTTCGGCATGGGGCTGGAACGCACCCTGCAGTTCCGCAACGGCATCCCCGACATGCGCGACATGGTCGAGGGCGACGTGCGGTTCTCGTGGCCGTTCGGGGTGGGGCTGTAATGCGGCTTCCCTACAGTTGGCTGCGCGAGACGGTGCGGGCCGGCGCGCCCGGGTGGGACGCCGAGCCGCACGAGTTGGAGCAGGCGCTGATCCGGGTCGGCCACGAGGTCGAGGACGTCATCACCCTCGGGCCGGTCAGCGGGCCGCTGACGGTCGGGCGGGTGACGGCCATCGAGGAACTCACCGAATTCAAGAAGCCCATCCGGGCCTGCAAGGTCGATGTCGGTGAAGGCTCCGGTGGTGGGGCTGACCGTGACATCGTCTGCGGCGCAACCAACTTCGCCGTCGGTGACCTGGTGGTGGTGGCCCTGCCGGGCGCGACGCTGCCGGGGGGCTTCCACATTGCGACCCGCAAGACCTACGGGCGAACCTCTGACGGGATGATCTGCTCGGCATCGGAAATAAGTCCGGCACTCGGTTTGGGAGCATCCGGCATCCTGGTGCTGCCCCCGGATGCGGCGAAGCCCGGCGACTCCGGCGCCGAAGTCCTCGGCCTGGACGACGTCGTGTTCGACCTGGCCGTCACCCCCGATCGCGGCTACTGCATGTCGGTGCGGGGCATCGCCAGGGAGATCGCCTGCGCCTACGACCTTCCCTTCGTCGACCCGGCGGACAACGTGACACCGCTGCCGGTCGAGGGATCGGCGTGGGCGGTGACCATCGAACCCGGCACCGGTGTCAGCCGGTTCGCCCTGCGCCCGGTGACCGGGATCGACCCGAAAGCGGAGTCCCCGTGGTGGTTACGCCGGCGGCTGATGCTGTCCGGCATCCGGCCGATCTCCCCGGCCGTCGACGTCACCAACTATGTGATGCTCGAATTCGGCCACCCGATGCACGCCCACGACAGCCGCCGCATCCGCGGCGATTTTGCCGTGCGGTTCGCCCATCCCGGCGAGACCGTGGTCACCCTCGACGACATCGAACGCACCCTGGACCCGGTCGACGTGCTCATCGTCGACGACGCCGGTGTGGCCGCCATCGGCGGCGTCATGGGCGCTGGCAGCACCGAGATCGACGACCGCACCACCGATGTGCTGCTGGAGGCCGCGGTGTGGGACCCGGCCGCGGTGTCGCGGACCATCCGTCGACTGCACCTGGTCAGCGAAGCCGGCCGCCGCTACGAGCGGTCGGTCGACCCGGCCATCTCGGTCGCGGTCGTCGACCGCTGCGCGGCCTTGCTGGCCGAAATCACCGGCGGCACAGTGCAACCCCGTCTGACCGACTGGCGCGGCGACCCGCCCCGGGCCGATTTCTCGCCGCCGTCGGTGCAGATGCCCGTCGACCTACCCGACCGGATGGCCGGAGTGGTCTACCCCGACGGCGCGACCGTGCGCAGACTCACCCAGATCGGCGCCCGGGTGCAGGCCGGCGCCGACGCGATGCTGATCGTGACACCGCCGAGTTGGCGGCCGGACCTGGTTCAGCCTGCCGACCTCGTCGAAGAGGTGCTGCGGCTGGAGAGCCTCGACGTCATTCCCTCGGTGCTGCCGTCGGCACCCGCGGGCCGCGGCCTGACCGCCGCCCAGAAGCGCCGCCGCGCCGTCGGCAAGGCGCTGGCGCTGTCCGGGTTCGTCGAAGTGCTGCCCACGCCGTTCCTGCCCGCGGGGGTCTTCGACCAGTGGGGTCTTGCCCCCGAAGATTCGAGGCGATCCGTCGTTTCGGTGCTCAACCCGCTCGAGGCTGACCGCCCCGATCTGGCCACCACTCTGCTGCCCGCACTGCTGGAGGCGTTGTCGCGCAACGTCTCCCGCGGGTTCGGCGATGTGGCCCTGTTCTCCCTCGCCCAGGTGGTGCAACCCACCGAACACACCCGAGGGGTGGGGCTGATCCCCACCGACCGCCGCCCCACCGATGACGAGATCGCCATGCTGGACGCGTCACTGCCGCATCAGCCGGTGCACGTGGCGGCGGTGCTGTGCGGGCTGCGCGAGCCGCGGGGACCCTGGGGGCCCGGCCGTGCGGTCGAGGCCGCCGACGCCTTCGAGGCGGTACGGGTGATCGTCCGGGCCTGCGGCGCCGAGGTGACGCTGCGGCCGGCTCACCGGCTGCCCTGGCATCCGGGACGCTGCGCCGAGGTGCTGGTCGACGGGACGGTAATCGGCCATGCCGGCCAGCTGCATCCCGCCGCTGTGGAGCGCTCGGGGCTGCCCAAGGGCACCTGCGCGGTGGAACTGAACCTCGACGCCGTGCCGGTCGCCGAGCGGCTGCCCGCGCCGCGGGTGTCGCCGTTCCCGGCGGTCTTCCAGGACCTCAGCCTGGTGGTGGCGGCCGACGTGCCGGCCCAGGCGGTCATCGACGCGGTGCGCGACGGCGCCGGCGCGCTTCTGGAGGACGTCGCCCTGTTCGACGTCTACACCGGTCCCCAGATCGGGGAGGGCCGCAAGTCGCTGACGTGCGCGCTGCGGTTCCGGGCCACCGACCGCACCCTGACCGAGGACGAGGCCAGTGCGGCCCGCGACGCCGCCCTGGCTAGCGCAAAGGCCGCAGTGGGCGCCGCGCTGAGAGCCTGAACACGCCCGTAGCCCCGGCTGCTGGCTTTTTCGTGGCACGCGCTCGGCAGTGCTAATGGCCGTTCAGTTCCCGACGCTTGTCGGCTCTGCGTGACAGGATGACGGAGATCTGTCTGCAAGGAGGCGGCGTGTCAGTGAGCCTAGGTCGCACCCCTACGGCAATGGTTTACGAAGTCGAGGAACTTGTTCAGAAGGTTCGCGATGGCGAGATTCGGATTCCCGAATTTCAGCGGCCGTTCCGCTGGGGAATCGAGGACGCCCGACGGCTTTTTGACAGCATTTTGAACGGTTACCCCGTTGGCAGCCTTCTGCTGTGGAACAAGCGGGCGGAAAGGACCTGCGTTACAGTAGGCGCCCTGACTGTAGACGCCCCAGCCACGGATAAGGCGCTCTGGGTCGTGGATGGCCAGCAGCGGCTGACCACCCTCGCCAACGCGCTCACCGAGGGATCCGCTAGGGACGAGCGGTTTGCACTTAGCCTCGACCTACGTGACAACAGCATTGTTTCCACGAAGACCAACGAGCGTCGCCGTGCCACTGTCCCTCTATACATTCTGTTCGATCTGCAAAAACTAATTGAGTGGTTCCGCGATCACCCTGACGATCAGGACTACTTTGGGGCCGCTACCGCGGCGGCGACCAAGATTAGGCTATTCAAGATACCGGCGTCGGTGGTGGAAACCGAGGACGAACAGATCCTCCGCGACATTTTCGACAGACTTAACAGCTACGGCAAGAGATTGACTCGGACAGAGGTGTTCTCCGCGCTACATCCCGCGCAGCCATCGAGCAAGGGAATCCACTCAGCCGCAGCAATTGAAGACATCAGTCGCGCGCTAGCAGTCGATCATCAATTCGGTTCGGTCGATGACGACACCATATTAAAGGCCGTCTTAGCTCGCCGTGGTCCTGATATCAGCCGCGAGATCCGAGTCGAGTTCGATTCAGACCGCAGGAATCCCGGAGATTTCCCCGGTGAGGATGTCGAAACCGCGTATCGAGAGGCGGCTCTGTGCCTGGAGCGCGCGGTTGAATTCTTAAAAGCCGAGTGTCATATCCCGCACTTCGCTTTTCTGCCTTATCGCCACCTGCTCGTTGTCTTGTCGCGTTTCTTTGCCCATTACGAGCTTGACACACCCCGGGAATTACAGCTGCTCCGGAGATGGCTTTGGCGAGCGGCTGCTGCTGGCGCCAATCTCTTCGCCGGGTCCACCACCGGCACAACGCGGGCGCTGAACCAACTGATTGTGCCGTCCGATCTTGACGGCACTCTCGATCAGCTCCTCACGGCCGTGCCGCTGTCTAAAGTCGCGCTACCGGACGCCGGCAATTTCCGGACCAACACTGCTGCAGGCAAGATCGTTGCTTGCGCGATGTGGTCCATGCATCCGCGTTCAATCCGGACCGCCGAGCAATTGACCGCCGCGGACTTGCTTGACTCGCTCGGCGATGCCCAGACGCCCAGACCTGCACTGAGTCCCGTCGTCAGTAGAGCGGGTTTGGTGGGAGTGGGAGGGAAGTCCGACACAGCCGGCCGGTGGTTGCTGCTACCAGGCGTGGAGATGGCGCCCTCTGAAATTTCATCGGCAGTTCTCTCTCAACCGATTGACACCAGTGACGAGAATTGGGCTGCCACCCTGCGTTCCCATGCGCTAACTCCAAGCTCGTTGCAGGCGCTCGCCGCGGGCGACAGGCTCGCATTCGCGCAGCAGCGCGAGAGCGACCTCAATGCGACGGTAAAGCGCTTTCTGCAGCAGCGATGGGAGTTCGAATACGAGGACACCCCGCCTCTTGACTGGTTGGTTGTCGACGATCTTGAGGTGGACCCTGACAACGATGAGTGACCCTGTTACGTATGGCGTACACCTGTACGGCAAGCGAATTGGTTCGCTGTACTGCCATGACAACACGAGCTCCTTTTTGTTTGACCCCGAGTACTTGGAGGATGAGAGTCGGGACGTTCTCGGCCTCGGATTCGAACAAGACCTCGGGGCCCGGTTCACATCGAATGTGCGCTTGCCCGTGTGGTTTTCGAATTTGCTGCCCGAAGGAGTACTTAGGGACTGGGTGGCCGAGGAGCGCGGTGTCTCCCTAACCCGAGAGCCAGAACTTCT
>NZ_JBIIOV010000138.1:0-8732 GCF_044342925.1 Mycobacterium sp.
TGGCTGACGGGACTCGAACCCGCGACAGCCAGGATCACAACCTGGTGCTCTACCAACTGAACTACAGCCACCATCACCGCACCGGACGAGCCTCGCGAGGACGGCGTCGCTGTAGTGCGGCGCGCTTGATACTAGCCGCTTTCAGCCTCAGCGGCCGAATTGTTTTCCGGCTCGGTGCTGCCGTCGTCCTTCAGCAAGCCCACCGTGTCAGCGATCTCGCTGGTAGACGGCCCGGGTGGGGCGACGAACGCGGTGGCCCGGTAGTACCGCAGCTCCTTGATCGACTCCTGGATGTCGGCCAGCGCGCGGTGGGCCAGGCCCTTCTCGGGCTGGCCGTAATAGATCCGCGGATACCAGCGCCGACACAGCTCCTTGATGGAGCTGACGTCGATCATCCGGTAGTGCAGGTAGTTGTCCAGCGTGGGCATGTCGCGGGCGATGAAGCCCCGGTCGGTGGCGATCGAGTTGCCGGCCAGCGGGGCGGTCTTGGCGGTCTTGACGTGATCGCGGATGTAGTCCATCACCAGCTTCTCGGCAGTTGCGACGTCGATGGTGGAGGCCCGGACCTCCTCGGTCAGCCCGGAGCTTTTGTGCATCCGCGCGACGACCTCGACCATGTTGCCCAGCGCCTCGTCGTCGGCGTGGATCACCACGTCGATTCCCTCGCCCAGCACGTTGAGGTCGGCGTCGGTCACCAGCGCCGCAATCTCGATCAACCGGTCGGTGCGCAGGTCCAGCCCCGTCATCTCGCAGTCGATCCACACCAATTCATCACGCACAGCGATCAACAGTAAGCCCAGCGCACCAAGTAGTGTTTTACCGGCCTAAAACACACCCGGAGCACCCACGAAAGGGCCTCGCCATGACCGACGCGACAGCGTCACCCGCCCAGCAGATCGCCGCCGGCTACGCCACCGAGGGTCAGGCCCTCGAACTCGGCGCGGTGATGGTGGGCGGGCAGGTCGATCCGACGGCGCAGATCCGCATCCCGCTGGCGATGATGAACCGCCACGGCCTGGTCGCCGGCGCCACCGGCACCGGCAAGACCAAGACGCTGCAGGTGATCGCCGAGCAGCTGTCGGCCGCCGGGGTGCCGGTGGTGATGGCCGACTTCAAAGGCGACCTGTCCGGCCTGTCCCGGCCCGGCGAAGCAGGAGACAAGATCACCCAGCGCGCCACCGAGACGGGCGACCAGTGGGCGGGCACCCCGTTCCCGGTGGAATTCCTCTCGCTGGGCACCGGCGGCCTCGGCGTCCCGGTGCGGGCCTCGATCTCGGCGTTCGGCCCGATCCTGCTGTCCAAAGTGCTGGGCCTCAACCAGAACCAGGAATCCACCCTCGGCCTGATCTTCCACTACGCCGACCAGCAGGGCCTGCCGCTGCTGGACCTCAAGGACCTGCGGCAGGTGATCACTTTCCTGACCACCACCGACGACGGCAAGGCCCAGCTCAAGACCCTCGGTGCGGTGTCCAGCCAGACCGCAGGCGTGATCCTGCGTGCGTTGGTCAACCTCGAATCCGAGGGCGGCGACACCTTTTTCGGTGAGCCCGAGCTCGATCCGGCCGACCTGCTGCGCATCGACGACCAGGGCCGCGGCATCATCAGCCTCTTCGAGGTGGGCGAGCAGGCGTCCCGGCCGGTGATGTTCTCCACCTTCTTGATGTGGGTGCTCGCCGACCTGTTCAGCTTCCTGCCCGAAGTCGGCGATATCGACAAGCCCAAGCTGGTGTTCTTCTTCGACGAGGCGCACCTGCTGTTCAAGGACGCCTCCAAGGCGTTCCTGGGCCAGGTGGAGCAGACCGTCAAACTCATCCGTTCCAAGGGCGTCGGCGTGTTCTTCTGCACCCAGCAGCCCACCGATGTTCCCAATGCCGTTCTGTCCCAACTGGGTTCGCGCGTTCAGCACGCGCTGCGCGCCTTCACCCCGGACGATCAGCAGGCTCTTTCGAAGACGGTGCGCACCTACCCGAAGACCGAGATCTACGATCTGGCAACCGATTTGACCGCATTGGGCATCGGCGAGGCCATCGTGACGGTGCTCTCCGAACGCGGCGCGCCCACGCCGGTGGCGTGGACCAAGCTGCGCTCACCGCGCTCGCTGATGGACACCATCGGTCCGGACTACATCAAGGCCGCCGCACAGGCCAGCCCGTTGTTCCTCAAGTACGGCCCCAGCGTCGACCGCGAGTCGGCCTACGAGATGCTGGCCGCCAAGATGGCGCCCCCGCCGGCGCAGGCCCCGGCCGCGGGGGAGCCGATGGACCTGCCGCCGATCCCCACCGGCATCGACATCCCGCCGATGCCCACCCCGGTGGAGAAGGCCGAGCCGTCCATGTTGGAGCAGATGATGGACAACCCGGCCTTCAAGAGCGCCATGCGCTCGGCTGGGACGGTGATCGGGCGGGAGATCACCCGGAGCATCTTCGGAACCGGTCGCCGGCGGCGCTAAGCGCTCGGCACGATTTCGGTGCGCTGGCGTGCGGTGACCGCCGGTTAGTGCACCGAAATCGTCGGTTGGAACTGGTCTGACCACTTGACCTGTTGCCAGTCCTGCGCAATGCTGTGACGATGGCGCTGCAGCCGGTCAACCGACGCTCCGTCCCCGAGGACGTCTTCGAGCAGATCCTGGCCGACGTGCTCAGCGGCGAGATGCGCCCCGGGGAGTCGCTGCCCAGCGAGCGCCGGCTGGCCGAGGTGCTCGGGGTGTCCCGCCCGGCGGTGCGCGAGGCGCTCAAGCGGGTCGCGGCGGCCGGACTGGTGGAGGTGCGCCAGGGTGATGCCACCACGGTCCGCGACTTCCGTCGCCATGCCGGGCTGGACCTGCTGCCCCGGCTACTGGTGCGCGGCAACGACGTCGACATTTCGGTCGTCCGCAGCATCCTGGAAGCCCGGTTGCACAACGGTCCCAAGGTGGCCGAGTTCGCCGCCCGTCGTCGCACACCGGAACTGATCGCCCGGCTCAACGAGTCGATCCACGCTCTGGAGACCGACGCCGACCCGGTCGGCCAGCAGCACCACGCGATGGCGTTCTGGGATCACGTGGTCGACGGCGCGGACTCGATCGTCTTCCGGCTGATGTTCAACACCTTGCGCGCCGCCTACGAACCCGCGTTGCCGGCGCTGGCCATCATGATGGCCGCCGAAGTGGGGCAGATCCAGTCCTACCGGAACCTGGCCGCCGCCATCGGCGCCGCCGATCCCGCGGCGGCCGAGGCGGCCGCCCGTCAGCTTCTCGAACCCGCCACCGATGCGCTGCTGTCGGCGCTGACCGCAATGGAGGAGTCACGATGACCGAAACCAAGCGACCTAAAAGGACCGGCATGACGCTGGGCGACGCGGCCCGTGAGTTTCTGCGCCATCCCACCCCGTGGCTGCTCGGTGGGGCGTTCGCCGCGTCGCTGGCGGCCCGTATCGCCGTCGGCGACTGGCAGTGGAGCGACGCGGTCCTGCCGTTGGTCGTGCTGGCGGCATTTCCCTTCGTGGAGTGGATCATTCACGTCGTCATCCTGCATTGGCGTCCGCGCCGGATCGCCGGGGTGATGGTCGATTCGCTGCTGGCGCGCAAGCACCGCGAACACCACGTCGACCCGAAGATCGTCAGGCTGATCTTCATCCCGCTGCAGTCGCTGTTCGGCGCGCTGGCCGCGGCGTTGCTCATCGGGCTCGTGTTCATCCCGCGCACCGGGCTGGGCCTGACGTTCATGGTGACGGTGTTCGGCATCGGCGTGGTCTACGAGTGGTGCCACTATCTGGTGCACACCGACTACAAGCCCAAGAGGTGGTTGTTCCGGACCATCTATCGCAACCATCGCTTGCACCACTTCAAGAACGAGCACTACTGGTTCGGCGTCACCACGCCCGGCACGGCCGACCGGGTGCTGGGCACCTACCCCGACCAGCAGTCGGTGCCGACCTCCCCGACGGCCAAGAACCTGCACGGCACCACGGTGAACGCCTAAGCGGCACAGAGCTTTTTCGGCCGGGGTTACTCGCCGCCCAGCTTCTTGTACACCGCACCGACGATCGGGGTGACGATGGCGCGCGGCGCGTAGCCGCTGGCCACCGACATCGCCTTGGATGTGATTCCCGGGACCACCCGCATCTTGTTGCGCTCCAAGGCATCCAGCGACAGCTGCGCGGTGTGCTCGACGGAGATCCACAGGAAGTCCGGAATCAGCTTGTCCACCAGTGACGGATCCTCCGGCATTTCCGCGCGCACCGGGCCGGGTGCCAGCAGGGTCACGTGCACACCGGTGTGCAGCAGTTCACCGCGCAGCGACTCGCTGAAGGTATTGGCGAACGCCTTCGTCGCGGCGTAGGTGGCGTTATTGGGGATCGGGGAGTTTCCCGCAGCGGACCCGGAGATGAGGATGCCGCCGGCTCGCTTGGCCAGCATGCCCGGCAGAACCGCCAGCACCAGGTCGTGTACGCCCAGGACGTTGAGTTGCACCTCGGCCTTCTCGCCGGCGGGGTCGAGTTTGGCTACCGGACCGAAGGTGGCGGTGCCGGCGTTGGCGCACAGGATCGAGATGTCGCGGGTGGCCAGTTCGTCGGCCAGCTCGGCGCGCTGTGCCGGGTCGGCCAGGTCGACGGCCCGCACCTCGACCGTCACTCCGTACTCGTCGCGCAGCCGGGTGGCCAGGCTCTCCAGCACCTCGGCGCGGCGGGCGGTGACGATCAGGTGGTGACCGCGGGCGGCCAGTTCGGTGGCCAGCGCCTCGCCGATGCCCTGGGAGGCACCGGTGACGACGGCTCGACTGTCGGCGGACGGCAGGGGGAGTGGCATGCGGCCAATCGTAGGGCCGCCTCCGCCCGGCGATAGGGTTGCCCGCATGACCGGTACCCCGTTGACGGTCGCCGCGGGGGCGCCGCGATCGAAAGTCGCCGCCTGGGCGCTGTGGGACTGCGGCTCCACCGGCATGAACGCCATCGTGTCGACGTTCGTCTTCTCGGTGTATCTGACCGGAAGCGTCGGCATCGGGCTGGGCGGCGACACCTCCCCGGCGAGCTGGCTGGGCCGGACCCTGACGGTCTCGGGTCTGGCGGTGGCCCTGCTGGCCCCGCTGATCGGGGTCTTGGTTCAGGTGCCGCAACGCCGGCGGGTGGCGCTGGTAGTGCTGACTGTGCTCGCGGTGTCCTTCACCGCCTCGATGGTGCTGATCCGCGCCGATCCGGCGTACCTCTTCGCCGGGCTGGCGCTGCTGGCGCTCACCGCGGCCTGCGGCGACCTGGCCAGCGTGCCTTACAACGCGATGCTGCGGCAGCTGTCCACACCGCAGACCGCCGGCCGGATCTCGGGGCTGGGCTGGGCGGCCGGCTACTCCGGCAGCGTGCTGCTGCTGCTGGTCATCTACTTCGGCTTCATCGTCGGCGACGGCCCGACCCGCGGCCTGCTGCAGGTGCCGATCGAGGACGGCTGGAACGTGCGCCTGGCGATGGTGATGGCCGCCTGCTGGCTGGCCGTGCTGAGCCTGCCGCTGCTGATCACCGCGCAACGGCTCGCCCCCGCCGCCGAGGATCGCAACGACCTCCCCGGCGGGATCTTCAGCGCCTACAAGCAGCTGTGGTCGGATCTGCGCGGGGAATGGCAGCGCGACCGCAACTTTGTCTACTACCTGGGGGTGAGCGCGATCTTCCGGGACGGCCTGGCCGGCATCTTCGCCTTCGGCGCGGTGCTGGCTGTCAGCGTGTACGGACTCACGCAGGCCGATGTGCTGATCTTCGGGGTGCTCGCCTCCACGGTGGCCGCGCTCGGGGCGATTCTCGGCGGCCGCCTTGACGACCGGCTCGGCGCCAAACCGGTCATCGTCGCCTCGCTGAGCGTGCTGGTCGTCGTGTCAATCACGTTGATGGCGCTGTCCGGTCCCGGCGCCTTCTGGGCGTGCGGGCTGCTGCTGGCGCTGTTCGTCGGCCCTACTCAGTCGGCCGCCCGGACACTGCTGTTGCGGATGACCGGCGAGGGCAAGGAGGGCGTCGCCTTCGGGCTCTACACCATGACCGGCCGGGCCGCCGCCTTCATCGCGCCCTGGCTGTTCTTCGTGTTCGCCGACTTCTTCCACTCCGACCGCGCCGGGTTCGCCGGGATATGCCTGGTTCTGGTCGCCGGGCTCATCGGCATGGTGCTGGTGCGCGTGGATCCGAAACAGCCGGCAGTGAAGGCCTGAGTCAGCCGCCCAGGCCGGAGCAGATCGTCAGGCCGCGGCCGGTGCGCTGCCGGACCTGTGCGCCGTTGACCGACACGCTGCAGGTGACGTCGCGGCCTACGTTGACCACCGCGACGCTCGCGGAGTTGCGCGCCGGCGCCGTCAGGTTGACCTCTTTGCTCCACGGCAGCGCGACGTTGAACTCGATCTGCATGATGCCGCCGGTGTCGACATAGGTGATGTTGATGGCGCGGCCCTCACCGGTGACGTTGTAGATGACCGGCTCGGTGGCGGTCGACGGCGCAGGCTCCAACGGCGCCCCCGGCTCGGTCGGTTCCAGCGGCTCGCTGGGGAACGGCAGCGGTAGCGGAATCGGGATCGGCGCCGGGCTGGACGGTGCCGACGGAATGCGGGTGCGCGGCGTGGTGGGCGTCGCCGGCCGCGGCAGGGGTGACGTCGCCGTCGGCGTGGCGGGCTCGACGACCGAACGTTTCGACGAGTTGCTAACGATCACCAGCGCCAGCACCAATCCGGTGATGAGCAGGACAGCGGCCGCCACGGCGGCCCACACCCACCTCGGGGACTTCTTCGGCGGCGGTGGTGGCGGGGGCGGCGCGGGATAGCCGGGACCGGGCTGCCAGTACGGGGTCAGCTGTTCGGTGGGCTGTGGGACGGGGTTGCCGTAGCCGGGCCCGTAATAGGTGGGTCCCCAGTACCCGGAGTAGGCGGGGTCGGTGTTGGGCGGGTAGCTGCCACCCGCACCGGTCGGGTCGGACCAGCCCGGCCCGCGTGGATCGCTCATTCCCGCCTCACGCCATGCAGGCTACCGGCTTTCGGCTGGGTGCCGCCGTGGTCGGCGGTGTTTGAACAAGTTTCGTGCGGGTAAATCAGCCAGGGTCGGCGGGCGAACTGGAGGGAGACCCACGATGCGCGGTGCAGTCGGAGTGATCGTGTTCGTGTGGTTGCTGATCGGAGTGTTTGCCACGTGGCAGCGCGGCTACTTCGCCAGTAGCGACGCAAGCTGCGCGACGGCCGGGTCCATCGCGCTGACCGTCGTCGCCGGTCCGTTGAACTACGCCGGGGTCAACCCCAAGGTCGCGGAGTGCAACGTGCCCCAACCCAGCCAGTAGCCGCTGTCAGGCAAATACAGGGAGGAACGGCAATGATCGTGCTTGGAGCGATTCTGCTCATTCTGGGCTTCGTGCTCAAAATCCAGATTCTGTGGACTCTCGGCGTCATTCTGCTCATCATCGGTGCGGTGCTGTGGGTCCTCGGTTCGGTCGGTCGTCCGGTCGCCGGCCGCCGCTACTGGTATTGACCGACAGCGCAGCTGACGTCATCGCCCGCAACACCTCCCGCGACGGATCCGGTGAGGTGCTGCGGGCGCTCGGCCGCACGCTGTAGGGCGTTGAGTTGAGCAGTCCGAATGCGGCGTGGGCCATCACCCGCGCGGTGTCCTCGTCCAGTGCGGGATTGACGTCGCGAAGCGCCCCGACCCATGTCTCGACGTAGCGGCGCTGCGCCCGGCGGACTTGGCGTTGCGCCGGCGCCGGAAGGTTGGGCAGGTCGCGATCCTGGATCCGGATGAGGTCCGGCTCACCGAGGGCGAAGTCGAGATGGAATTCGATCAGGCCGGCCAGTGCGTCGGCGGCGTCGGCGGCGCCGTCCACCACCGCCTGCCCGCCGGCTTGCAGGCGGGTGCTGACACCCACGAGCAACTCGACCAGCAGCGTTTCTTTGCCGGCGAAGTGGCGGTAGATCGCGGGGCCGCTGATCCCGGCGGCCGCGCCGATGTCCTCCAGGCGTACCGCGAGGAACCCCCGCTCGGCGATGAGTTGTCCGGCGGCGGTGAGCAGCTTCGAGCGCCGGTCGGACTTCTGCCGACCACGCCGTGTGAGTTCGGTGCCAGTCATGGGTTAATCTTCATTAACCTAACATTCGGTTAGTGATCATTAACCAAAGGTTGAGTCGATGGCATCACCGCACCGCGAGGCGCACCTGCAATTGGTCGCCGAGTTGCGAGCCAAACTGGCTGCCGCAGCGCTCGGTGGACCGGAGCGGGCCCGGGACCGTCACGTCTCCCGCGGCAAGCTGCTCCCGCGCGACCGGGTCGACGGCCTGCTCGATCCGGGCAGTCCGCTGCTGGAAATCGCACCCCTTGCCGCCGACGGCCTATACGACGACGAATGCCTGGCGGCCGGGATTATCACCGGCATCGGCCGGGTGTCCGGACGCGAATGCATGATCGTCGCCAACGACGCCACGGTGAAGGGCGGCACCTACTACCCGGTCACCGTCAAGAAGCACCTGCGCGCCCAGGAGATCGCGGCGGCGAACCGGCTGCCGTGCATCTATCTGGTGGACTCCGGCGGGGCGTTCCTGCCGCGCCAGGACGAGGTGTTCCCGGACCGGGATCACTTCGGGCGCATCTTCTTCAACCAGGCCACCATGAGCGCCGCCGGCATCCCGCAGATCGCCGCGGTGCTCGGGTCGTGTACCGCAGGCGGCGCCTACGTGCCGGCGATGAGCGACGAGACCGTCATCGTCCGCAACCAGGGCACCATCTTCCTGGGCGGGCCGCCGCTGGTG
>NZ_JBIIOV010000139.1:0-8649 GCF_044342925.1 Mycobacterium sp.
AGCCCGCTGGCGTCGCTGATGATCCGGATGCGACGGCTGTCCGACCGGTTCGCCAAGATGCGGGCGCAGCAGGCCATGGACGAAACTCAGGTGCTGACCGGCGCGAACACCGTCGTGCAGACCTCCATCCAGGCGGACGATGAGTACCCCGAACCCGACTGATCTGCGCGACATCCTGCGCGACACCCGCACGGTGGCCGTCGTCGGCGCCTCGGACAAACTCGCGCGGCCGAGCAACGACGTTTTCGGATATCTGGCCCGGCACAGTCACTTCGAGTTGTATCCGGTGAACCCGACGATCAGCAGGATCGGCGAGGTGACGGTGTATCCGACGCTCGCCGACCTCCCGGTGGTGCCGGACATGGTGGACGTCTTCCGCCGCTACGAGGATCTGCCCGCGGTGCTGGACGAGGCCCTGGCGCTGAGCCCGCACCCCAAATACCTGTGGCTGCAACAGGGTTTGTGGCATCCGCAGGTTGCCGAGCGAGCCCGTGCGGCCGGCCTGACGGTGGTGATGGACCGCTGCCTGAAAGTGGACTACGCGCGGCTCATCGAGAGTTGATGGGCGTCACGTCGACCACCCGCCAGTTACCGTCCTGCTGGTCCATGGCCACCCGCAGCGACAGCACCGCGACACTGGGCTGCTGACCGGGTTCGGTCTGGGTGCCGCGCAGAAGCACCGCCACGCTGGCCGCCCCGGGGCTCAGCGCCTCCAGTCCGGCCGAGATGGTCTGAGCCTGCGCGGTCACTTTCCGCTTGGCCATATCCGCTGTGGCAGGGCCGAATTGGGCCTTGAACGCCTCGGCGCGCTCGGGGGTCATCCGCGCCGTCGCGCGGTCGATGGCCGCCGCCGGGTCCGCCGGGCTGAACGTCGCGGTGGCCTCGGCGACCTCAGCGGCGATCTGCACCGCCTCGGTGGTGTCACGGGTGAAGTCGCGGTCCGGCAGAGTCCAGCGGGTATAGCCGACCACCGCCGCCACCGCCACCGCGGCGGTCGCGGTGCCCACGACGGCAAGACGCAGCCCGGGAGCATCGTCGTCGGTGCCCATGGTCACCGAATCACGCCGGAACAGAACGGCATTGACGATCACGGCCTGCACGATGAGCAGGCACAGCATGGAGCACACCGCCACCCACCACCGCGGCCAGCCGAGGATCAGCCCGATCATCAGCAGCGCGGCGATCGCCGCCAGCGGGGCCAGGACGTCGAAACCGAGCACGCGCAACCTGTTTCTCACCGCAGCGACTCCAGTCGCGAGATCTTCGGGGTGCCGTCGACATCGGAGACGCCCAACCGCAGGTTCCAGCGCACCGTCGTGGGTCCGCTAGGAGCCCCAGGCGCCTGCGTGGGTCCGCTAGGAGCCCCAGGCGCCTGCGTGGGTCCGCTAGGAGCCCCAGGCGGGGTGGTCGGCGCCGTGGACTTGGCGGCCGCGTTCTCACTGACCGACGTCGCGACGACCAGCACGGTCTCGGTTCGGGCGGACAGTTCGTCCGGCAGGGACGGTGGCGCGGGCGAGCGCTGACCGGGCTGGGTGCCCAGGGCGTTGTGCATCACCTCGATCGACACCGACTCGACCTGGCCGGTGGTGGTGGACTGCAGCGTCTTGACCACATCCCGGTACGGGGCGATGGACTTCTCGAATCCGGTGTTCAGTTCCCCGACGGTGCCGTCCCGCAGCCGGGCCATGCTGTCCTCGACGTTGCCGGCGTTCATGTTGATCAGGGTCTGGGTCCAGTCCGCCGCCGCCGCCAGCACCCTGCCCTGGTAGTCGCGGTGGGACTGCTCGCTGCGATGCCCGGACCACAGCACCGCGAGCAGGGCCGCGGCCGCCACCGCCAGCACCGCCAGCACGGCGGCGGCCACCCCGAACCCGGAAATCGCCGAACGGCGCTGCGCGGGCTGGGCGACGGCAGCGGTCGTGTTGGGGGACTTCGTGCCGGGCTCGGTGCTGGGCTCGGTGCTGTCCGGGCCGGGATCGGGCATGAGGGGCAGGTTACCGGGCAGCACGGTGGCGTCGGTGGTTGTAAGCCGCGAATGACTGGTAAGGATGGTGGGCGTGAAGGTAGACGCGCGACGCTCCGGTATCGACCTGGCCCACCTCGATTCGGCGGTCCGGCCGCAGGACGACCTCTTCGGGCATGTCAACGGCCGCTGGCTGGACGAATACGTGATGCCCGCCGACCGCGCCACCGACGGAGCCTTCCGCCAGCTCTACGACCGCGCAGAGGAGCAGGTGCACGCGTTGATCACCGATGCCGCCAACGGCAGCCTCGCCGCCGAGGGCACCGACGCCCAGCGCATCGGCGACCTGTTCGCCAGCTTCGCCGACGAGGAGGCCGTCGAACGGCGCGGCCTGACGCCGCTGCTCGACGAGCTCGCGCTGATCGACACCGCGGCCAGCCCCGACGAACTGGCCGTCGCCCTGGGCCGACTGCAGCGCACCGGGGTCGGCGGCGGCGTGGGCCTCTACGTCAACACCGACTCCAAGGACTCCTCGCGCTACCTGGTGCACCTGACCCAGTCCGGCCTGGGCCTGCCCGACGAGTCCTACTACCGCGACGAGCAGCATGCCGCGATCCTGGGCGCCTACCCGGCGCACATCGCGGCGATGTTCGCGCAGGTGTTCGGCGGCGCGGGCGACGAGTACGCCGAACGCGCCGGCCGGGTCGTGGCGTGCGAGACCGCGCTGGCCGCCGCACACTGGGACGTGGTGCGCCGCCGCGACGCCGATCTGACCTACAACCTGCGCACCTTCGCCGAGCTGGGCGATTTCGCGCCCGGCTTCGATTGGACGGCGTGGATCGCCGCGTTGGGATCCAGCCCGCAGCAGGCCGCCGAAGTGGTTGTGCGCCAACCTGATTACCTGACTTCCTTCGCCCGGCTGTGGTCGTCCGGGGACTTCGGCGTCTGGCAGGACTGGGCGCGCTGGCGGCTGATCCACGCTCGCGCCGCGGTGTTGCCCGCCGCCCTGGTCGAGGAGGATTTCGCTTTCTACGGCCGCACCCTGTCGGGCACCGAGCAGATCCGAGAGCGCTGGAAGCGGGGGGTGTCACTGGTCGAGAGCCTGATGGGCGACGCGGTGGGCAGGCTGTACGTCGACGCGCATTTCCCGCCGGATGCCAAGGCGCGGATGGACGTTCTGGTGGCCAACCTGCGGGAGGCCTACCGGGTGAGCATCGGCAACCTGGACTGGATGACGCCGGCCACCCGCGAGCGGGCGCTGGCAAAGCTGGACAAGTTCACCGCCAAGATCGGCTACCCGGCCAAGTGGCGGGACTACTCGGCCCTGGTCATTAGTCGTGATGATCTGTACGGCAACGTGATTCGGGGCACCGTGGTGGAGTCCGACCGGGAGCTGGCCAAGCTGGGCGGGCCCGTCGATCGCGACGAGTGGTTCATGACGCCGCAGACCGTCAACGCCTATTACAACCCCGGGATGAACGAAATCGTATTCCCCGCCGCCATTCTGCAGCCGCCGTTCTTCGACGCCGACGCCGACGACGCCGCCAACTACGGCGGTATCGGCGCGGTGATCGGCCACGAGATCGGGCACGGTTTCGACGATCAGGGCTCGAAGTACGACGGCGACGGCCACCTGGTCGACTGGTGGACCGACGAGGACCGCCGCGAGTTCGGCTCCCGGACCACCGCACTGATCGAGCAGTACGAGACCTACGTTCCACGCGACCTGGCCGACCGCCCCGAATCCCCGCATGTGCAGGGCGCTTTCACCGTCGGGGAGAACATCGGCGACCTGGGTGGGTTGTCGATCGCGTTGCTGGCCTACCGGTTGTCACTCGGCGGCCGGCCGGCGCCGGTGATCGACGGCCTGACCGGGGTGCAACGGGTGCTGTTCGGCTGGGCGCAGGTGTGGCGCACCAAGTCCCGCCCGGCCGAGGCGGTGCGACGGCTTGCCGTCGACCCGCACTCGCCACCGGAATTCCGCTGCAACGGCGTGGTTCGCAATATCGACGACTTCTACGAAGCGTTCGATGTCACACAGGACGACGTGCTCTACCTCGACCCGAGGCTGCGGGTGCGGATCTGGAACTAGCGGACGATCCGAATCAGTAGAGCGTCCACTGCCAGTCGTCGGCGCCGTCCGGTCGGGTGTAGAGCCCACCGCCGGAGTTCTTCACCACGATCGGGTCTCCACTGCCGAAGTTGTCGTAGAACCACTTGGCGTTGGCCGGGGAGAGGTTGATGCACCCGTGGCTGACGTTGCGGACGCCCTGATCACCGACCGACCATGAGGCGCCGTGCACGAAGCCGCCACTGTTGTCGATGCGCACGGCCCACGGCACCTTGATCTTATAGCCGTACTCCGAATTGATCGGGACCCCATAGGTCGAGGAATCCATCATCAACTCGGGGAACTTCTCCAGCACGTAGTAGGTGCCGTTCTTGGTCTCGTGGATGCCGTTGTCCATCCCCATCGAGATCGGCATGACCTTCTCGACCTCACCATTGCGGGTGACCGTCATCTGCTTGGTGTTGTCGTCGATGGTGGCGATCATCTGATCACCGACCCGGAAGCTGGACCTGGCGCCGCTGGCGTCGATGGTGACCAGGGTGCCGGCCGGCCAGAAGTCGTAGGGCCGCCACCGCACCTGGGTGTCGGTCGTCCAGTAGAAAGTGCCCGGAACCGGCGGGTTGGACGAGATGTGGATGGACTGCTCGGCCAGCGCACGGTTGGCGATAGGGCGCTGGAAGTCGATGATGATCGGCTTGGCCACCCCGACCAGAGCGCCGTTGACGGGGTTGAAGCGCGGGGGCGCGAACACCGGGTCACCGGTGTAGGGCGAGTTGTTCTGGCCCTTGACGGTACTGGTGTTGGTGCTCGACTTCGGCACCGATGCGGGACCGCCGGCAGGGTTCTTCGGAACGACCGGCGCGGGAGCAGCCGCGGGGGGCGAGGCAGCCGGGGCAGCGGGTGCCGCCGCCGGGGCAGCCGGAGCCGGTGGCGGGGGCGGCGGCAAGAATCCCGGAGCCGCCAGATCACCCGGCAGGGGCGGCGGCGGCGGGGGCAGCACCACCGGCGCGGGCTGCACAGGCGGTGGCGGTGGCGGCGGTACCGGCTCGGCCTGCGCCGAACCAGCGCCCAAGCCGGACATACCTACCACGCACAGGGCGGTGGCCAGAACGCCTTTCACCCGCATCACCACAAAAACCTCCAATTCTTGCTTGGTCCCCAGTGTTACACAGCACCGAAGGTGCTCGGCGCACCAGAAACGCCGGTCAGGGCGCTGACCTGTGCAGATGATCGGCACGGGGGTGAGAAGCGTTACTTCCCGCTGGTCAGATCAGTGGTCTGCGCGGCCGGCGAGGCGAGCGCGAAGAGGTCCCGAGAGACCAGCATGCACGCCAAGGCACTGGCCACCAGCACGGCCGAGGCGGTCAGCATGACGCCCTCGCCGGCGTGCTCGAACAGCAGGCCGCCGAGCAGCGAACCGGCCATGATGCCGATTTGGAAGGCAGCGACGTAGAGCCCCGAGGCCCCGTCCGGGTCCTCAGGGCAGTGCCGCATGGCCGCGGACTGAAGGATCGGCGGCATCGCGGTGGCCGTGGCGCCCCAGGCGATGACGGTGACGATCCCGACCAGCAGGGTTGCCGTGGTGACACGACCGTCGAATCCGAGACCGGCCAGGATCGCGAACACCACCGTCAGCCCGGCCAGGCACCCACCGATCGCCGCTTTAGGGTGCCGGTCACCGGGGCGGGCCAGCACGGCCATGAACGTCAGTCCGGCCACCCCGTAGGCCGCCAGCAGCCAGGCCATGCTCGCGCCGGTGAGGCCGACGACATCGCGGATGATCACCACGATGAAGGTGTAGGAGATGAAGTGCCCGCTGACGCCCACCAGGGTCAGCACGCACATGGTGAGCAGTCGCCGGTTGCGGTGATGCCAGGCGCGGCGCAGCGCGCCCTCGGTGAACTCGGCCGGCATCGCCATCAGCGGCAGGGTCAGCCAGGCGGCCAGCATCACCACGGCGGCAGCTGCGGTGATGGCGATAACGGCCAGCCGCCAGCCCCACAGTTCGCTCATCGCCGCGGTCAGCGGGCTGCCGACGACCAACGCCAGCCCGGTCCCTCCGTACACCGCCATCGTGGCCCGGGCGGCGTGGCTGGGCGGGACCAGCCGGGTGCCGATCGGGGCCACCACCGACCACATCAGTCCGTGGGTCAGCGCGCACAGCACCCGGCCGAGCGCCAGCACGGCGAACGTCGGCGCCAGCGCCGAAATCAACTGCGAAATGGTCAGCGACGCGAGGGTCAAGATCAGCGTCCGCCGCCGCGGCCACGTCGACGTCCAGCGCACCAACGGGACGGTCGCCACCGCCGCCACCGCGGCGTAGCTGGCCAGCAGCGTGCCGACCAAGGCTTCGCTCACGCCGAGGTCGGCGGCGATGGCGGGCAGCGCTCCGACCGGCATGATCTCGGCCGTCACGTAGACGAACGCGGCGGCCGCCAGCACGGCCAGCGAAAGAGCGACCCGTGGTGTCCAGGGGCCGGAGCGGGACGAGGCGGAAACGTCGGCTGTCATAGGTCCGGTGGCTGTCATAGGTCCGGTCATCACGGTATCGGCAGACTCCGCTGCGCCAAACCCCCGGCGCGCCGGGACGCGCACTTCGAGACCGGCCTGAGACGAGCTAGGACCGCACTAGCCGCGCGATCGCGGCGGACGCCTGATTCGCCGCTCCCGCGCGACTAGGACCGCACTAGCCGCGCGATCGCGGCGGACGCCTCAGCCAGTTTCTCGTCGGCCCCTTCGCCACCCGCGGCGACGGCATGGCTCACGCAGTGCTTGAGGTGCTCGTCGAGCAACCCGATGGCCACCGATTGCATCGCGCTGTTGACTGCACTGATCTGGGTGAGGATGTCGATGCAGTACTTGTCCTCGTCGATCATCTTGGCGATGCCGCGAACCTGACCCTCGATGCGCCGCAGTCGTTTGGCGTAGTTGTCCTTGTTGGCCGAATAGCCGTGTGCGCCGGTCATGCCACCGCACTGTACCCGATACCCACAGGGGGTATCAGCTGCCATTCTGGCGCCGGCCCCAGCAGGCATACTGGTTTACCGTGAGCGACACTCCTGATCTCAAGCCCCGTAGCCGCGACGTCACCGACGGACTGGAGAGGGCCGCCGCCCGCGGGATGCTGCGCGCCGTGGGCATGGGCGACGAGGACTTCGCCAAGCCGCAGATCGGCGTCGCGTCGTCGTGGAACGAGATCACCCCGTGCAACCTGTCGCTGCAACGGCTGGCCCAGGCCAGCAAGGACGGCGTCTTCGAGGCCGGCGGCTTCCCCATGGAGTTCGGCACCATCTCGGTCTCCGACGGCATCTCGATGGGCCATGAGGGCATGCACTTCTCGCTGGTGTCCCGCGAGATCATCGCCGACAGCGTGGAAACCGTCATGATGGCCGAACGCCTCGACGGTTCGGTGCTGCTCGCCGGCTGCGACAAGTCGCTACCCGGCATGCTGATGGCCGCCGCCCGCCTGGACCTGGCCGCGGTGTTCCTCTACGCCGGCTCGATCCTGCCGGGCAAGGCCAAACTGTCCGACGGCACCGAGATGGACGTGACGATCATCGACGCCTTCGAAGCGGTCGGCGCCTGCGCACGCGGCCTGATGTCGCGGGCCGACGTCGACGCCATCGAGCGCGCGATCTGCCCCGGCGAGGGCGCCTGCGGCGGCATGTACACCGCCAACACCATGGCCAGTGCGGCTGAGGCGCTAGGCATGTCGTTGCCCGGCAGCGCCGCTCCCCCGGCCACCGACCGCCGCCGCGACGGGTACGCCCGGCGCAGCGGCATGGCCGTCGTGGAGTTGCTGCGCCGCGGCATCACCGCGCGCGACATCCTCACCAAGGAGGCCTTCGAGAACGCCATCGCGGTGGTGATGGCCTTCGGCGGCTCCACCAACGCGGTGCTGCACCTGCTGGCGATCGCCCACGAGGCCAAGGTGGAGCTGTCCCTGGCGGACTTCACCCGCGTCGGCGCCCGGGTGCCGCACCTGGCCGACGTCAAGCCGTTCGGCAAGAACGTCATGACCGACGTCGACCGCATCGGCGGCGTCCCGGTGGTGATGAAGGCGCTGCTCGACGCCGGGCTGCTGCACGGCGACGTGCTGACCGTGACCGGGAAAACCATGGCCGAGAACCTCGCCCACATCAACCCGCCGGATCTCGACGGCAAGGTGCTGCGCGCGATGAACAACCCGATCCACCCCACCGGCGGCATCACGATCCTGCACGGCTCGCTGGCCCCCGAGGGCGCGGTGGTCAAGTCCGCGGGCTTCGACGCCACCGTCTTCGAAGGCACCGCAAGGGTTTTCGACGGCGAGCGGGCCGCGATGGATGCCCTGGAGGACGGCACCATCACCGCCGGCGACGTGGTGGTCATCCGCTACGAAGGACCCAAGGGCGGTCCCGGTATGCGGGAGATGCTGGCCATCACCGGCGCCATCAAGGGCGCCGGGCTGGGCAAGGACGTGCTGCTGCTCACCGACGGCCGGTTCTCCGGCGGCACCACCGGGCTGTGCGTCGGCCATGTCGCCCCCGAAGCGGTCGACGCCGGGCCGATCGCGTTCGTCGCCGACGGCGACCGGATCCGGCTGGACGTGGCCAGCGGGACGCTGGACATTCTC
>NZ_JBIIOV010000060.1:0-16656 GCF_044342925.1 Mycobacterium sp.
TCGCACGATCGTGGAGAACTGGCGGCGCAGGCTGGTGTGCACGGGCGCGCCGAGGTCGGAGGGCTCCTCGGTGGGCGGTGGCGGTGGCTGCGGCCCGATGCGGGCCAGGTATCGGTCGTTGGCGGCCTGCGGGTCACCTGCCACCGTGCTGAAGATGTCAGCCCAGTTGGTGGTTCCCATCGCCGCGCCGATCCCGCTGGGCGGACCGCAGAACGCCGTCTTGCCGCCCGGCGCCAGCAGCAGCACCTGGTCGCACACGTCGAGGTAGGTCAGCGAGTGGGTGACCACCAGCACCACGCGTCCGGCGTCGGCCAGCTGGCGCAACATCGTCATCACCTGGCGGTCCAGCGCCGGGTCCAGGCCGGAGGTCGGCTCGTCGAGAATCAGCAGCGATGGGCCGGTCAGTAGCTCCAGGGCCACCGAGGCGCGCTTGCGCTGACCGCCTGAGAGCTTGTCCACCCGGGTTTCGGCGTGCTGGGTCATCTCCAGCTCGCTGAGCACCTGGGCGACCACCTGCTCGCGGTCTTCCTTGGTGGTGTCCGGGGGCAGCCGCAGCTCCGCGGCGTACATCAGCGCCTGGTTCACCGTCAGCTGGCCGTGCACCACGTCGTCCTGCGGCACCATCCCGATCCGGGAGCGCAGCGAGGCGTAGTCGGCGTGCACGTTGTGGCCTTCGAAGCTCACCGTGCCGCTGGTCGGGTGGGTGTAGCCGGCGATCAGTTTGGCCAGGGTGGACTTGCCCGCACCGGACGGCCCGATCACTGCGGTCAGCGTGCCCGGCCGCGCGGTCAGCGAGATGTTGTCCAGCAGCGTCTTGTTGCCCTCGATGGTCCACGTCACGGCGCGGACGTCGAGCCCGCCGGTGCCGGTGGCCGCCGCCGTCTCGGTGCGGCGGATCAGCGTTCCGTCGGCAAACACCAGGTCGACGTTGCCGATGGTGACGACGTCGCCCTCGTTGAGCAGCGCCCGGTCCATCCGGCTGCCGTTGACGAACGTGCCGTTGATGGACCGGTTGTCGACGATCTCCGTCCCACCCGGCGTCGGGATGAGGGTGGCGTGGTGACGGGACGCCAGGACGTCGGGGATGACGATGTCGTTGTCGCTAGCCCGGCCGATCTTCGAGGCGCCGGGCGCAGCGACCGTCGTCGACGACCCCGGCCGCAGGATTTTCAGCATCGACGTCGCCAGGTTGGACATCCCCGCCGTCGTGCCACCCGACGGTCGCCCGGACGTGGGGCCCATCTGGGTGGGGGCGGCATCCGGTGACGGCGGCGGCGGTGACGGCGCCGTCGGCGGCGGGGGGAGCGGTTGGCTCGGCGGCGGGGGGAACGGTTGGCTCGGCGTCAGCGGCTGGCTTGGGGGCCGGTACTGCCCCGGCGGCGGCGGCGGCGGGTAGCCCGGCGGGTAGGTCGGCTGGGGTCGTGACGGCGGCGGGTACATCGGCTGCTGCCGCGACGGGATCATCACGGTCGGGATCTGCGTGGAGGACTGCGGCGGCCGCCCGGCCGAACCCTGATGGCGGCCGACATCGAAGCTCACCGGCGGGCCCTCGGGGCTGCCCAGATTGATGGTGGTGCCGTCGGCGATGTCGACCTCCGGCACCCGCCGGCCGTGGACGTACATGCCGTTGAGTGAGCCGTTGTCCACCGCCAACCACCGGCCGCCCGACGCGGTGTGGTCGAACCGCAGCACGACGTGCGCCCGCGACACCAACGGGTGCGCGATGCGGATATCGGCACGCAGGTCCCGGCCGATCACGACGTCGTGTCCGGCGGCGAAGCTGCGTGGGGGCCCGTTGAATCGAACGGTCAGAGCGGGCCGGGAGTCGACAGAGGGGCTGCTCATCGGCGCCACTCTAACTTGATTGCGTCGGCCCGCCGGTGACCACGCAGTGCGTGCGCGAGTAGATCGTCGGCATGCACTTGTTGCAGTGGTCGCACAGCGAGCGCACCGACTTCGCGGGCCCGTCGGCCTGAATGCGGTTGATCAGATCGGGTTCGGCCAGCAGGGCGCGGCCCATCGCCACGAAATCGAACCCCGCCGCCATGGCCCGGTCCATCGCGTCGCGATCGGTGATCCCGCCGAGCAGGATCAGCGGCATGGTCAGTTCGCGGCGGAACTGTTGGGCGTCGCGCAGCAGGAAGACGTCCCGGTAGGGGTACGTGCGGAGGAACTTGGTGCCCGTCATCCGCATGCCCCAGCGCAGCGGGGGTTTGAAGGCCGCGGAGAACTCCTTGATTGGGGCGTCGCCGCGGAACAGATACATCGGATTGACCAGCGAGCTGCCGGCGGTGAGCTCCAGCGCGTCCAGGCAGCCGTCGTCCTGCACCCAGCGGGCGGTCTGCAGCGACTCCTCGATGCCGATGCCGCCGCGCACGCCGTCGGACATGTTCAGCTTGGCGGTCACGGCAATGGTCGCGCGGCCGTTGCTCTCGACTTCCCGGCGGACCGCCCTCAGGATGCCGCGGGCGACTTTGGCGCGGTTGGCCAGCGAGCCGCCGAATTCGTCGGTGCGACGGTTGATCAGCGGCGACAGGAACGAGCTCGCCAGATAGTTGTGTCCGAGGTGGATTTCGACGGCGTCGAATCCGGCGTCGATGGCGTGGCGCACCGCCACGGCGTGAGCGGTGATCACCTCGTCGATGTCGGCGCGGGTGGCCTGCCGGGCGAACCGCATCGACAGCGGGTTGAAGAACCGCCCCGGCGCCAGCGCCACCGCCTTGTTGGACCGGGCGTTGGCGACCGGACCGGCGTGACCGATCTGGGCGCTGACCGCGGCGCCCTCGGTGTGCACCGCCTCGGCCAGCCGGCGCAACCCGGGTACTGCCTCGGGCCGCATCCAGAGCGCGGAATCGTCGGTGCGGCCGCCGCGGCTCACCGCGCAGTAGGCCACGGTGGTCATGCCCACCCCGCCGGCGGCCATCGCGCGGTGGAAGTCGATCAGGTCGTTGCTGACCAGCGCCCCCGGGGTGCGGGCCTCGAAGGTCGCGGCTTTCACAATCCGATTGCGCAGCGTGACCGGACCCAGTTGAGCCGGGCTGAACACATCCCGAGCAGCGCCCATATGCAGAATGTAGCCGTGGCTGCCGATCGATCGCCCCGCTCCTCCTCCGCTCCGCAGGGCGCGGGGGCATCGTCGGCTCGGGCCCAGATCCTCGACGGCAAGCTGACCCGCGACGAGATCTTCGTCGACCTCGCACAGCGGGTGGCTGCGCTCACCGCGGCCGGCCGTACCCCGGGCCTGGGCACGGTGCTGGTCGGCGACGATCCCGGCTCGCACGCCTATGTCCGCGGCAAGCACTCCGACTGCGCCAAGGTGGGCATCACCTCGATCCGGCGCGACCTGCCGGCCGACGCCAGCCAGGCCCAGCTCGACGACACCATCGACGAGCTCAACGCCAACCCGGAATGCACCGGCTACATCGTGCAGCTGCCGCTGCCGAAGCAACTCGACGAGAACGCCGCCCTGGAAAGGATCGACCCGGCCAAGGACGCCGACGGTCTGCACCCCACCAACCTCGGGCGCCTCGTCCTCAATGAACCCGCGCCGCTGCCGTGTACCCCACGCGGCATCGTCGCGCTGCTGCGCCGCTTCCACGTGTCGATCGACGGCGCCCACGTGGTGGTGATCGGCCGGGGCGTCACGGTCGGCCGGCCGCTGGGCCTGCTGCTGACCCGTCGCAGTGAGAACGCCACGGTGACGCTGTGCCACACCGGAACCCGTGATCTGCCGGCGTTGACCCGGCAGGCCGACATCATCGTCGCGGCGGTCGGAGTGCCGCACATGCTGACCGCCGATATGGTTCGCCCCGGTGCGGCCGTGGTCGACGTCGGGGTGAGCCGGGTCGACGGCGTGCTCACCGGGGATGTGGCCCCCGATGTCTGGGAGGTAGCCGGTCAGGTGTCGCCGAACCCCGGTGGGGTCGGACCCCTGACGCGGGCCTTCCTGCTGACCAACGTGGTCGAAAGGGCCGAAGCGGGGGCGTGAAAATACCTGCGCACGTTCGCGAGCAGGCGCAGAAGATCCTGCGCGCCCAGTGGCCGATCGTGACCGTCGCCGCCATTTTCCTCGTCGCACTGCTGCTCGTGGCTGCCGGTTTCTGGCGTCGCGGGTCGTTCCTCATCGGAGTGGCGGTGGGGGTGGCCGCGGCGCTGCGGCTGGTGTTGCCCGACAACCGGGCCGGATTGCTGGTGGTGCGCACCAAGAGTCTTGACTTCGCCACCATGACCACGATCAGCGCCATCATGATCTACACCGCGTGGACCATCGACCCCCTGGGAACAAGCTGAGGGCACAAGCTGAGCGGAAGAGCTGAATTCAGCTGGCGGACAACATCGCCCGCACGCCCACCGTGACGTAGGGCAGTGCGATGCCCGCGGAGTTGGCCAACGCGGGGTGGGTGGCCAGCAGGGTGCGGACGTCATCGAGGGTGCGGGTACGGACCTCCGTTGGCGAGGTGATGCAGTAACTGCGTGAGGCCACGTAGTCGATCAGGGCCTGCGGGGTCATGTAGCTGGTCCACTCCACTCGATGGCTCTGCATGTCGGTGAACGGCGCGGGCAGTTCCACCGTCGCGTCGGCCCAATCGTGTTCCAGCCCCACGATGCGCCCGAATTCCTTGACCCAGCCCAGCCTGGTGTCGCGGACGTTCCACAGCAGCCCGAGCCGGCCCCCGGGCCGCAGCACCCGCGCCACCTCGGCGACGGCCCGCTCCGGATCGAACCAGTGCCAGGCCTGCGCCACCAGCACGGCGTCAATGCTGTTGTCCGGCAATGGAATCTGCTCGGCAGTGCCGAGCAGGGCGGGGGTGTCGGGCAGCGTGGCGCGCAGTACGTCGAGCATCTCCGCGATCGGATCGACGGCCACCACGTGCAGTCCGCGTTCGACCAGGCGAGTGGTGAGTTTGCCGGTGCCCGCGCCGAGATCGAGCACGTCGTGCACCGGGCTGCCGGCGCTGGGGGACAGCAGCCAGTCAACGGCCTCCGGCGGATACGACGGCCGGCCGCGTTCGTAGGCTGCCGCCTGGGAACCGAAGGATAGGGACCGTTCGTGGCGGCCCGCGTCAGCCGCGTCCGGCGACGTCAACGCTCACCGTCGGCGAGCGCCAGGGTCTCGCGGACGAGTTGCCCCACGGCTTCGGTCTCGATGAGGAAGCCGTCGTGGCCGTAGATCGATTCGACCACGTTCAGGCCGGCGCAGCCGGGCAGTAGATCGGCCAGCTCCTGCTGAAGACGCAGCGGGTAGAGCCGGTCGGAAGTGATCCCGCCGACCACCACCGGCACCGGGCAGCCCTGCAGTGCCGCGGCGACTCCGCCACGGCCGCGGCCCACGTCGTGGTTGGACAGCGTCTCGGTGAGGGTGACATAGCTGCTGGCGTCGAACCGGCGGATCAGTTTGGCGCCCTGGTGCTCCAGGTAGCTCTGCACCGCGTAGCGCCCGCCGGTCAGCGGGTTTTCCCGCCCCTCCGCGGTGGCCTGGCCGTCGTTGCCGAACCGGGTGTCCAGTTCGGTCTCACCGCGGTAGGTCAGGTGGGCAAACCGGCGGGCCAGTTGCAGTCCGGTTTCCGGCGAGCGGCCGGTCCCGTGGTAGTCCCCGCCCTGCCAGTCCGGATCGGCCTTGATCGCCGCGATCTGGGTGCTCTGGGTGCCGATCTGGTCGGCGGTGGCGCGGGCACCGACGGCCAGGATGAGCGCGGCCCGCACCTGATCGGGGTAGCCGACCATCCATTCCAGCGCCCGCGCTCCGCCCATCGAACCGCCGACCACCGCGGCCACCTCGGTGATGCCCAGCGCCGCCAGCGCGCCGATGTCGGCATTGACCTGGTCACGGACGGTGATGATCGGGAAGCGGGAACCCCAGGGCCGGCCGTCGCGGGCCAGCGAGCTCGGCCCGGTGGATCCCCGGCAGCCGCCGAGCACGTTGGTCGACACCGCACACCAGCGGTTGGTGTCGATCGGCGCCCCGGGTCCGGCGATGCCGTCCCACCATCCCGGTGTCGGATGACCGGGGCCGGCCGGGCCGGTGATGTGCGAATCGCCGGTGAGCGCGTGCAGCACCACGACCACGTTGTCGCGGTTGGGCGACAGCTCGCCCCAGCGCTGCACGGCGATCGAAACATCCTCGATCACCGCTCCGCTTTCCAGCGTCAGGGGACCGATGTCGACGACACCGATGGCTCCCTCGGCGGGGAGTGTCTCGATGCGCTGGGCCCACGCTGATCGTTCTTCGCGCAACCGCTCATCTGAAAGGGTCATGTCCGGCTCCGTCAACGGGCCGCCACAGCAACGGGTTCTTGGCTGGGTTTGTCGACCGATCTGGCGGCGGTGAACCCCCGCTCAAGGTCGGCCAGGATGTCCTCGATGCCCTCCAGGCCCACGGCCAGCCGCACCAGGCCAGGGGTGACACCGGTGGCCAGTTGCTCGGCGGCGGAAAGCTGCTGATGCGTGGTGGAGGCGGGGTGGATCACCAGCGAGCGCACATCGCCGATATTTGCCACGTGGCTGTGCAACTCCAGGGCGTCGACGAACGCTTTCCCCTTCGCGACGCCCGCGGCTCCCTCGCCGGCCAGTTCGAAGGACAGCACGGCGCCGGTTCCCTTGGGGGCCAGCTTCGTGCCGCGCTCGTACCACGGTGAGGAGGGCAGGCCGGCGTAGTTGACCGCCACCACGTCGGGCTGACCGGCCAGGAACTCGGCCACCTTCTGAGCGTTGGCGACGTGACGCTCCATGCGCAGGCTCAGCGTCTCCAGGCCCTGAGCGATCAGGAACGCGTTGAACGGGGCCGGGGCGGAGCCCAGATCGCGCAGCAGCTGCACCCGCGCCTTCAGCGCGAACGCCGGCGCGCCGAGGTCGGCGAACACCACGCCGTGGTAGCTCGGGTCCGGTGTGGTGAAGCCGGGGAACCGCGCTTGCCCAGATTTTTCAACGCGCCAGTCGAACTTCCCGCCGTCGACGATCACCCCGGCGATCGCCGTGCCGTGGCCGCCGAGGTATTTGGTCGCCGAATGCACGACGATGTCGGCGCCCAGGGCGATGGGCTGGATCAGGTAGGGCGTGGCAATGGTGTTGTCGACGATCAGCGGCACGCCGTTGTCGTGCGCCACCGTGGATACCCCGGGGATGTCCAGGACGTCGATTTTGGGGTTGGAGATCGTCTCGGCGAAGAACGCCTTGGTGTTCGGCCGTACCGCCGCCCGCCAGGCGTCCAGATCGTCGGGGTCGTCGACGAACGTGGTCTCGATGCCCAGTTTGGGCAGCGTGTAGTGCAGCAGGTTGTAGGTGCCGCCGTACAGCCGCGGGCTGGACACCACGTGATCACCGGCGCCGGCGAGATTGAGGATCGCGAACGTCTCGGCGGCCTGCCCGGAGGACAGCAGTAGGCCGGCGACCCCGCCTTCCAGCGCGGCGATGCGCTGTTCGACGACGTCGGTGGTCGGATTCATGATCCGGGTGTAGATGTTGCCCGGTTCAGCTAGACCGAACAGGGCGGCGGCGTGATCGGTGCTGTCGAAGGTGTAGGAGGTGGTCTGGTAGATCGGCAGGGCCCGCGCGTGGCTGGCGGCGTCGGGGGTCTGCCCGGCGTGGATCTGCTTGGTCTCGAACGACCAGGAATCGGGGGCGGTCATGGGTCGTGCTCCTTGGGGTCGCTGTGGGCTGATTCGACGGTGCGGCGCGTCGGGAAATGAACGCGGCGCGGGGCGGGATCAGCAACAGCGACACATATGAGGGCTCCGCATCAGGTTTCCCTGTCTACTCGGGGGGCCCGTCATGGCGGACCCGCGCTTGCCGTGCAGCCGCGTGGTGGCTGCTCAACCTGGTCATCACCCGGGGCACCCCACCGCGGTTGGAGGGTTGCCGGCCAGCAAGCCGGAGCTTCGCGCTGGCACTCATGACCGGTAGAAAGCGTATCGCACATTTGCCGCCGCTCGCCAGCCCGCCTTCTCGCCAATGATGTGAGCGCAAGCATTCGGGACGGACCGGCGCGGACCTGTTGCCCCTTGTAATGTTGGGCGCGCGGGCATGTGCTCGCGGGGCTGAGAAGGATGGGCAACTCACATGTCGAGCGTGCGCAAGATCAAGGTTGAGGGCACTGTTGTCGAGCTCGACGGCGACGAGATGACGCGGATCATCTGGAAGCTGATCAAGGACACCCTGATCCTGCCGTACCTCGACGTGAACCTTGAGTACTACGACCTTGGGATCGAGCATCGCGACGCCACCGACGACCAGGTGACCATCGACTCGGCCAACGCCATCCTCAAGCATCACGTCGGCGTCAAGTGCGCCACCATCACTCCCGACGAGGCCCGCGTCAAGGAGTTCAACCTCAAGAAGATGTGGCTGTCGCCCAACGGCACCATCCGCAACATTCTCGGCGGCACGATCTTCCGCGCTCCGATCGTCATCTCGAACATCCCGCGTCTGGTGCCCGGCTGGACCAAACCGATCATCATTGGCCGCCACGCCTTCGGTGATCAGTACCGCGCCACCAACTTCAAAGTCGACCGCCCCGGCACGGTCACCCTGACCTTCACCCCGGAGGACGGCAGCGAGCCGATGGTGCACGAGGTGGTGCGCATCCCCGAGGACGGCGGCGTGGTGATGGGCATGTACAACTTCAAGAAGTCCATCCAGGATTTCGCGCGGTCGTCGTTCAATTACGCTCTGCAGCAGAACTATCCGGTGTACCTGTCGACCAAGAACACCATCCTCAAGGCCTACGACGGCATGTTCAAAGACGAGTTCCAGCGCATCTTCGACGAGGACTACAAGGCGGAGTTCGACAAGCGCGGCCTGACATACGAGCACCGCCTGATCGACGACATGGTGGCCTCCTGCCTGAAATGGGAGGGCGGCTACGTGTGGGCGTGCAAGAACTACGACGGTGACGTGGAATCCGACATCGTCGCCCAGGGCTACGGCTCGCTGGGCCTGATGACGTCGGTGCTGATGACCCCGGACGGCAAGACCGTCGAGGCCGAGGCCGCCCACGGCACCGTCACCCGGCATTACCGGCAGCACCAGCAGGGCAAGCCCACCTCCACCAACCCGATCGCCTCGATCTTCGCCTGGACCCGCGGCCTGATGCACCGCGGCAAGCTGGATAACACCCCTGAGGTGATCGAGTTCGCCGAGACCCTCGAAGAGGTCGTCATCCACACCGTCGAGGGTGGCGAGATGACCAAGGACCTGGCGTTGTTGATCGGTCCGGATCAGCCCTGGCAGACCAGCGAGCAGTTCCTGGTCACCCTGGCCGACAACCTCAAGAAATCGCTGGCAGCGGACTAGCAGCGGCGCCGTTGAGGTGTTTCCGGTGCTCGGCGGTCCGGGTCCCAGGGCCGTCTTCGATTCGAAGTCGAAGCCGTGGTCGACAGGTCGACAGATCAGCCCGCGGGCGGCACCTGACGCAGGCGCGGGCTGTGCTCGTCGACCCAGGCGATGATCAGGTCGGCGATCAGCTGAGGCTGCTCGAACATCGGGATGTGACCGACGTTGTCGAGGCTGGTCACTTTGCTGATATCCGGGATGTGCCGCAAGAAATGCTTGGTGAACCGGGGGTGCGGGAGGACCCGGTCCTTCTCGCAGATCACCAGGTGGGTGGGGAGGTTGGTGTCGGCCAGTTCCATCAGGCCGGGCAGCAGTAGCGCCCTGATGAGCAACTGGTAGTACGCGGGGCAGTGCGTGACGTCGTCGATGATCTCCCGCAGATCGGTGTCGGACAGGCCGGCGGGAGTGGCGCTGCACGGCACGCTGGCCAGCTGCTTGGCCAGGGGCAGCCGCGCGGCCCGTGGCCCGAAGATCAGGGCGAGCAGCCAGACCGGCGCGCCGACCATGAACTTGCCCACGATCTCGAATTTGACCGGCGCCCACTGGTGCCAGCCGCCGGCCGGGGCGATCGCCGTCAGCGTGCGGGCCCGTCCGCGCCGCTCAAGTTCGAAGGCTACCCATCCGCCCAGTGAATTGCCGACGATATGGGCGGTGCCCCAACCCAATTCGTCCATCTGTCGCTCGATGTGGTCGGCCATCGTGCGGCTGTCCAGCAACCAGGAGCGGCTGGGCGGTCCACCGTTGTGCCCGGCCATGCTCGGCGCGAAGACCTCGATCCGCCCGGTCCTGGCCAATGCCGGGGCGACGTCGTGCCAGACGTAGCACGACATCATGAACGGGTGCAGCAGCAGCACCGGTTCGCCAGAACCGAGGTGGATGGGTGCACGGCCACTCATGATCTTGACGGTAAGCCGGTACCGGCGGTATCGCAAGAACCACGCGGTAGGTTGCCAGCCGTGATCGTGACGACCATCAATGTCAACGGGGTGCGGGCCGCGGTCCGGCGGCGCTCGGCGGACAACCTCGGCCTGCTGGCCTGGCTGGAGCAGACCCCGGCCGACGTGGTCTGCCTGCAGGAGACCCGCGCCGACGACGCCCAGCTGGCCGAAGCGCTGGCCCCTGTGCTGGCGCCCGCTGTTCCCGGCGGCTGGCAGCTGGCCTCAGCCGAACCGCATCTGCGGGGCCGCAGCGGGGTGGCCGTGCTCAGCCGGACGCCCTTCGACGCCGTTCGGATCGGGCTGACGGAGTTCGAGGAACACGGCCGGTACTTGGAGGTCGACGTGGCCGGCGCGACCGTCGGCAGCCTCTACGTGCACAGCGGCGAGGCCGACACCGAACGTCAGGTCGAGAAGGAGCGGTTCATGGCCACGCTGGCCACCCGGATGTCGGAACTGGCTGCCGATGGGCGCGACGCCGTGCTGTGCGGGGACTGGAACATCGCCCACACCGAGCACGACATCAAGAACTGGAAAGGCAACCGTAAGAAGGCCGGGTTCCTGCCCAGCGAACGGCAATGGCTCACCGAGCTGATGGAGGGCGGCTGGGTCGACGTGGTGCGGCGCCTGCACCCGGACCGCCCCGGCCCGTACAGCTGGTGGTCCTGGCGCGGAAAGGCTTTCGACAACGACGCCGGCTGGCGCATCGACTTCCACTTGGCCACCGAAGCCCTGGCGGCTCGGGTGCGCTCGGCGCGGGTGGAGAAGCCGGCGGCCTACGCGCTGCGGTGGTCCGACCACGCCCCGGTGACCGTGGAGTTCGGCGACTGAACCGCCGTCAGCAGCCCTGCCGGTTCGGCGCGTCCATCGCCTTAGGCGCGTCCTGGATGGCTTGGTGGATCACCTCGAAGACCTGCGGGTCCCAGGTCAGCGCCGTCTTCCACTCCAGGCCCGCCTGGTTGGAGACGAAGATGCTGTGGGTGTCGTCGAAGACATGGCAGCTGCGGTGCGGCAGCACCGGGTCGCCGATACCCTTGGCCAGCGCGCTCTCCTCGGCCACCAGACCGTCGTTGGGCCACACCGCCGGGTTGGCCGGGCCAGGCAGGGTGAACTTCTTGCCGGCGATGAGCACCACCGGAATCTTGTCGAGCACACCGGACTGGAACTGGTTCCAGCCGCTCTTGCCATCGGAGCCCATCAGGAAGCCCTTGTTGACCTCACGACCCGAGCCGGCGATGGTCTCCAGCACCCGGCCTTTGAACAGCTTCATGTCCGATTCGCAGAACTTGTCGCCCTTGCACTCGGCGATCGTGATCTGGTCGTTGGCGTAGTCGGACAGATACGACCCCTGCCACGGCGTGCCGATGGTGGTCAGCGAGCGGATCTTGACGGGTGAGTCGGTGGCGGCCAGCACCCGGATCGCCGCGCGGGAGAACAGCCCGCCCATCGAGTGCACGACGAAGTCGACGTCGGTGACGCCCTTCTCCTTGTTCAGCCAGTTGACGAACCGGGCCAGGTGCTCGCCGGCGCTATCGATGCTGCCGGTGGAATTGACCGTCATGTTCTCCGGCAGCGTCACCGGGCACACCCCGAACGCCCCGAAGCCCTGCTGGTCGACCACCTGGCCGCGGCCGTTCATCGCCGGTGAGGTGTAGACGGTATAGCCCTTGCCGAGCAGGTATTCGCGGATGGCGGTACCGGTGTTGCCGGCGGCCAACCCGGTGGCGCAGGCCTGGTCCGGTGTGGTGAACGGGCTGACCGCGTCGCCGCCGGAGACCACCACCACCGCCGCACCCGGGGGTCGCTTGTCGGCTGAACCGGGTGTTCCCCCCGTACAGCCGGCCAGTAGGGATGTCGCCGCGAAGGCAGAAGTGAGCGCCACAAGGATTTTCCGCATGACAGGATTGTCCCACCATGAGTCAGCAATCCCGTGTCGTTTTCTCCGGTGTGCAGCCCACCTCGGACTCCCTGCATCTGGGCAATGCCCTCGGGGCGGTCAAGCAATGGGTCGGCCTTCAGGACGACTACGAGACGTACTTCTGCGTCGTCGACCTGCACGCCATCACCGTTCCGCAGGACCCCGCCGTGCTACGCCGGCGCACCCTGGTCACCGCAGCCCAGTACCTTGCGTTGGGTATCGACCCGGCGCGTTCGACCATCTTCGTGCAGAGCCATGTTCCCGCGCACACCGAATTGGGTTGGGTGCTGGGCTGTTTCACCGGTTTTGGTCAGGCGTCACGGATGACGCAGTTCAAGGACAAGTCGCAGAAGCAGGGGGCGGACTCCACGACGGTGGGTCTGTTCACCTACCCGGTACTGCAGGCCGCCGACGTCCTGCTCTACGACACCAACCTGGTTCCGGTCGGGGAGGACCAGCGTCAGCACCTCGAGCTGGCCCGCGACATCGCCCAGCGGTTCAACGCCCGGTTCCCGCAGACCTTCGTGGTGCCGGAGGTGATGATCGCCAAGGAGACCGCCAAGATCTACGACCTCGCCGAACCGACCGCCAAGATGAGCAAGTCGGCGGCCACCGAGGCCGGGCTGATCAACCTGCTCGACGATCCGAAGGTGTCGGCCAAGAAGATCCGCTCGGCGGTCACCGACAGCGAACGGGAGATCCGCTTCGACACCGAGAACAAGCCCGGGGTGTCCAACCTGCTGTCCATCCAGGCCGCCGTCACCGGCACACCGGTGGCCAGCCTGGTCGACGGCTACGCCGGCCGGGGCTACGGCGACCTCAAGTCCGACACCGCCGACGCCGTCATCGACTACGTGACCCCCATCCGTCAGCGTGTCGAAGAATTGCTCGACGACCCCGCGGAGTTGCATGCCATCCTGGCCGCCGGTGCGGCCCGTGCGCGGGAGGTCGCCGAGAAGACCCGCAGCCGGGTGTACGACCGTCTGGGCCTGCTGTAGAGCCGATGATGCACGCGCTCGGGCGGCTACGTGAGCGTTACCCCTGGTTTGACCACGTGGTGCGCGCCCACCAGCACTATTCCGACGCCCGGGGCGACTTCTACGCCGCCGGCATCTCCTACTTCACGATCTTCGCGCTGTGGCCGCTGCTGATGGTGGGCTTCGCTGCCGTCGGTTTCACGCTGGCCAGCCGGCCGCGGCTGCTGGCCGAGATCGATGCCCGGATCAAAGGTGCGGTGTCCGGAGAGCTGGGCGCACAGCTGATCGGCCTGATGGATGCGGCCATCGCCTCCCGGGCGTCAGTCGGTCTGATCGGCCTGGCTGTCGGACTGTGGGCCGGCTTGGGCTGGATGTCCAACCTGCGGGAGGCGCTCGATCACCTGTGGGGAAGGCCGGACGACGACAGCGACTTCGTCGGCACCAAGTTCTCCGACCTCTTGTCCCTGGTGTCGGCATTCCTTGCCAGCCTGGTGACGATCGGGCTGACGGCGGCAGCCACCTCCGGTTCGTTGGCGCTACCCGGGGCGGTGCGGTTGGTCTCGGTGCTGGGATCGGTGGGGGTGTCCTGGCTGTTGTTCACCTGGATGATCGCCCGGCTGCCACGCCAGGCCGTACCGCTGAGGCGTTGCGCACGAGCGGGATTGATCGCCGCTATCGGCTTCGAGTTGTTCAAGCAGGGGGCCTCGATCTTCCTGCGGAGTGTCCTGAACGGTCCGGCAGGTGCGACGTTCGGTCCGGTGCTGGGCCTGATGGTGTTCGCCTACATCACCGCGCGGTTGTTGCTGTTCGCCACCGCGTGGGCCGCTACGCAGTACCCCGCTGATTCCCCCGTTGATTCAGCGAGCGAGCAGCCCCAATCAGGCTGAACACAATCATCGTGCCGACCACCGAAACCCCGACCCGCACCGGCAGCGCATCAGCCGACAGCAGCGGGATGTCGGCGGGCGGCGTCTCGGGCTTCATCGGCATCAGCGACGGGTCAGGCTCGATCAGGGTGCCGATCTTGGTGCCGGGAGCGGTCGCGAAGCCGTAATCCAGCAGCCGGGCGGCCTGCTCCCACGGGGCGATCGGGTCGCGGGTACCCCGCAGCAGCACCGCGACCAGGCGGCGACCGTCCCGGTCGGCCGCGCCGACGAACGTCTGGCCGGCGTCGTCGGTGTAGCCGGTCTTGCCCCCCAGCGCGCCGGGGTAGTTGTAAAGCAGCTTGACGTCGTTGTGCACCGGGTACGGATTGCCCGCGAAGTCGGGGAACGGGTACTCGCGGGTGCGGGTGATCCCGGCGAAGATCGGGTTGTTGAACGCGTAGCGGTAGAACAGGCCGATGTCGTAGGCCGAGGTGCTCATTCCGGGGCCGTCCAGACCCGACGGGGTGGCCACCCGGGTGTCGCGCGCGCCGAGTTTCGCAGCCAGGATGTTGAGCTTGCCCAGCGCGGTGTCCATTCCGCCGATGGCTGCGGCCAGGGCATTCGCGGCGTCGTTGCCGGAATGCAACAGCAGGCCGTGCAGCAGGTCGTTGACGGTGTAGCGGCCGCCGGGCTTGACGCCCACTTTGGTGCCTTCAGCGTTGGAGTCCTCCTGGGTGCCGTCGACGATCCGGTTCAGCGGGAGTTCGTTGATGGCCTGCATGGCGGTCAGCACCTTGATGACGCTGGCCGGTCGATGCCTTCCATGCGGGTCCCGCGAGGCGATGATGTCGCCGGAGTCCAGGTCGGCCACCAGCCACGCCTCCGCCGAGACGTCGCTGGGCAGCGGTGGCGTGCCGGCGGCGACGATCACTCCGCAGCCGGACAGCGCGTCGCCACCGACCGGGCTCGCCGGCACCGGCAGCGGCTGCGGCGGGTCACCGGCGGTCGGCACCTCCGAGGAATCCACCGCCGGCGGTGTCGACACCTTGTACGGGCAGCTGTTGGGATCCTGCGCCGGTACGGGGTCAGCCCCGGCCAGTGCCGGGGCGCCTGCGAGGTACAGCGCCGTGATCACCGCAGCAGCGCGCCGCGCCCGTGTGAACGTCGCCATGGCACTGCAGATTAGGCGACGACCGCCCCGAAACCGGGGAGCCGCGCTGTGACGGGTGTGGTTGCCGGTGCGGCTGTTAGAGCAGCCGGCAGGCCTCGCCGAGCACCCGGTGCAAGACCTCGTAGATCTCGTCGAACTCGTCCGGGCCGCTGATCAGCGGAGGGGCGAGCTGGACAACCGGGTCGCCGCGGTCGTCGGCACGGCAGTACAGCCCCGCCTCGAACAGCGCCGCCGAGAGGAAGCCGCGCAGCAGTCGTTCGCTCTCGTCGCTATCGAAGGTCTGGCGGGTCTCCTTGTTCTTGACGAGTTCGATGCCGTAGAAGAAGCCCTCGCCGCGCACGTCGCCGACGATCGGCAGTTCCAGCAGCTGCTCGAGGGTCTTGCGGAAGATCGGCGCGTTGGTCTTGACGTGCTCGGTGATGCCCTCGCGCTCGAAGATATCGAGGTTGGCCATTGCGACCGCCGCGGAGACCGGGTGTCCGCCGAAGGTGTAGCCGTGCCCGAAGATGGTCTTGCCGTCGTCGAACGGCTCGAACAGCCGGTCGGTGGCGATCATCGCGCCGATCGGGGAGTAGCCGGAGCTCATGCCCTTGGCGCAGGTGATCATGTCCGGCACGTAGTCGAAGTCGTTGCAGGCGAAGATCGATCCGATTCTGCCGAACGCGCAGATCGTCTCGTCGGACACCAGCAGTACGTCGTATTCGTCACAGATCTCCCGGACGCGCTCGAAATATCCCGGCGGGGGCGGGAAGCAGCCGCCGGCGTTCTGCACCGGCTCAAGAAAGACGGCGCAGACCGTGTCGGGTCCCTCGAACTCGATGGCCTCGGCGATGCGATCGGCGCAGTACCTGCCCCAGGCCTTGATGTCGTTGTGGTACAGCTCGGGCGCTCGGTAGAAGTTGGTGTTGGGCACCCGGAAGCCACCGGGGGTCAGCGGCTCGAACGGCTTCTTGAAGTCCGGCAGACCGGTGATGGCCAGCGCGCCCTGCGGCGTTCCGTGATAGGCGATGGCCCGCGAGATCACCTTGTACTTACCGGGCTTTCCAGTCAGCTTGAAGTACTGCTTGGCCAGCTTCCACGCGCTCTCGACGGCCTCGCCGCCGCCGGTGGTGAAGAACACCCGGTTCAGGTCGCCGGGTGCGTAGTTGGCCAGCCGCTCGGCCAGTTCGATCGCCGGCGGGGTGGCGTAGGACCACAGCGGGAAGAACTCCAGGGTCTCGGCCTGCTTGGCGGCGGCTTCGGCGAGCTCCTTGCGGCCGTGACCGATCTGCACCGTGAAAAGACCGGACAGTCCGTCGAAGTAACGCTTGCCGTAGCTGTCCCAGATGTACACGCCCTGCCCGCGCGTCATGATCGGCGGCGTCAGACCCTTGCCATGCCGGGCGAAGTGGCCCCAAAGATGACGGTCGGCCTTCGCGCCGAGCTCGGCGGTCAGCACATGCTCTTCGGAGAGCGTCATCGT
>NZ_JBIIOV010000072.1:0-14966 GCF_044342925.1 Mycobacterium sp.
CAATTATATTGCTGCTTAACGAGTTTCAAATAAACAAGAGTCTCCGTGGACGTTATTCCGGGCACCGCCCGAATCTCGGTGTTGAGCAGGTCCAGGAGTTCAGAGTCGTCGGCACACACCACTTCGACGATGGCGTCGTAGGTGCCGGCCGTCAACACCACGTAATCCACCGAATCCAGTGCGGCCAGCCGGTCGGCCACCTTGGTGACGTCGCCCTGGCAGCGGATGCCGATCATGGCCTGCCGGGAGAAGCCGAGCTGCATCGGATCGGTGACCGCCACGATCTGCATGACGCCGGTGTCGATGAGTCGCTGCACCCGTTGCCGGACCGCGGCTTCGGAGAGGCCGACGGCTTTGCCTATTCCGGCATAGGAACGGCGGCCGTCGTGCTGCAATTTCTCGATAATGGCCTTCGACATCTCGTCGAGATGGATCGGCGCTGCCGGGCCAGGGCCAACGGCCCGCAAGTCACGCATGACCTGATTGTGCACGGAATTAGTTGTTTAAGGCAATATTTTCTACGAAATGCGTAGCATCCGGGGTGTGATTCCCAGCAGTTGGATCGACGGCGTGCCAGTCACCACCGCGGGCGGCCGACATCGAATTACCAACCCCGCCACCGGCGAGGTGGTCGCCGAACTCGCCCTGGCCACTCCCGCTGATGTCGACGTCGCGGTGGCGTCCGCCCGGGCCGCGCTGCCCGGCTGGTCCGGCGCCACCCCCGCGGAACGCTCCGCGGTGCTCTTCGCTCTCGCCGAGCTGCTCGAGGTCAATGCCGAGCAGGTGATCGCCGAGGAGGTCAGCCAGACCGGCAAGCCGGTGCGCCTGGCGACCGAGTTCGACGTGCCCGGCAGCATCGACAATATCGCGTTCTTCGCCGGGGCCGCCCGCCATCTGGAGGGCAAGGCCACCGCCGAGTATTCCGCCGACCACACCTCCTCGATTCGGCGTGAGGCCGTCGGCGTCGTCGCCACCATCACCCCGTGGAACTACCCACTGCAGATGGCGGTCTGGAAGGTCATCCCGGCGCTGGCCGCCGGCTGCTCGGTGGTGATCAAACCCGCCGAGATCACCCCGCTGACCACGCTGACCCTGGCCCGCCTGGCCAAGGAAGCCGGTCTGCCCGACGGGGTGCTCAACGTCGTCACCGGCGCCGGCGCCGATGTGGGTCAGGCGCTGGCTGGGCACGCGGGCGTCGACGTGGTCACCTTCACCGGGTCCACCGGGGTCGGGCGGAAAGTGATGGCAGCCGCGGCCGTTCACGGCCACCGTACTCAGCTCGAACTTGGCGGCAAGGCACCGTTCGTGGTCTTCGACGACGCCGACCTCGACGCCGCCGTGCACGGCGCGGTGGCCGGCGCCCTGATCAACTCCGGCCAGGACTGCACCGCGGCCACCAGGGCTATCGTCGCGGCGAATCTCTACGACGACTTTGTCGCCGGGGTGTCCGAGCTGATGGGAAAGATCGTCGTGGGGGATCCGCACGACTCCGACACCGACCTGGGCCCGCTGATCTCGCTGGCCCACCGCGCCAAGGTGGCCGGAATCGTCGACCGCGCTCCCGCGCAGGGCGCTCGGGTGCTCGCCGGCGGCAGCGCGCCCGACCTGCCGGGTGCGTTCTATCTGCCCACCCTGCTCACCGATGTCACCGAGGACTCCGAGGCCTACCGTGCCGAGATCTTCGGCCCGGTGCTCACCGCGCGCCGACACGACGGCGACGACGACGCCCTGCGCCAGGCTAACGACACCGACTACGGATTGGCCGCCTCGGCGTGGACCCGCGACGTCTACCGCGCCCAGCGGGCGTCGCGGGAGATCAAGGCCGGCTGCGTGTGGATCAACGACCACATCCCGATCATCAGCGAGATGCCGCACGGCGGGCTGGGGGCGTCCGGTTTCGGCAAGGACATGTCGGACTACTCCTTCGAGGAGTACCTCACCATCAAGCATGTGATGAGTGACATCACCGGTGCCGTCGAAAAGCCCTGGCACCGAACTATATTTACGCTGCGCTGAGCGGGGGAAATGCTCGTCGACGCTGCGTCCAGATCGCGGCGCCCACGGAAAACGCGATCCTGGCGCAGTGCCGACGTGGGTACGGCCGAGGCTGGCGGCCAGTGAGTAGGCCGGAAGGGTGGCGCTCTGGGGCTCGTCTCCAGCGTGGTGGTGGGCATGGCGTCCACCGCCGAGTCCCTTGCTGTCCACCGTCGAGCCCGTCGAATCGGGCGTCGGCTCCAGGGCGAGTTCGCCTTTACTCATGGCGTAGGACGGTACGGGCCGAGCGGGAGACGTGCTTGCTAAGTGAACATCAGTGCGCGCTTGACCTCTTGGATCGCCTTGGTCACCTCGATACCGCGCGGGCAGGCGTCGGTGCAGTTGAAGGTGGTGCGGCAGCGCCACACCCCTTCCTTGTCGTTGAGGATCTCCAGACGCTCCGCGGCGCCCTCATCGCGGCTGTCGAAGATGAACCGGTGGGCGTTGACGATCGCCGCGGGCCCGAAGTAGCTGCCCTCGTTCCAGAACACCGGGCAGCTGGTGGTGCAGCAGGCGCACAGGATGCACTTGGTGGTGTCGTCGTAGCGGGCACGGTCGGTCTGGCTCTGGATGCGTTCCCGGGTCGGGGCGTTGCCGGTGGTGATCAGGTAGGGCTTCACCGCGCGGTAGGCCTCGAAGAACGGCTCCATGTCCACCACGAGGTCCTTCTCGACCGGCAGCCCGCGGATCGGCTCGATGGTGACGGTCAGCGGCTTGTTGTTCTTGGGCAGCAGATCGCGCATCAGCACCTTGCACGCCAGCCGATTGACGCCGTTGACCCGCATCGCATCCGAGCCGCACACTCCGTGCGCGCAGGACCGGCGGAATGTCAGGGTGCCGTCGAGGTAACTCTTGGCGTAGGTGAGCAGGTTCAGCAGACGATCGGTCGGCAGGCAGGGCACCCGGAAGCTCTGCCACCCGCCGGTGTCGGCGAAGCGGTCGGGGTTCTCCGGATCGAACCGGGCGACCTTGAGAGTCACCATCACCGAGCCGGGCGGGACGGGAAGCGCGGCAATCATGACTTTGTCTCTTCGCGCGAGCGGCTCATCGTCAGTACTTCCGTTCCATCGGCTCGTAGCGGGTCTGCACCACGGGCTTGTAGTCCAGACGGATGTCGCTGAGCAGGTCCATACCCTCCTTGTAGGCCATGGTGTGTCGCATGTAGTTGGTGTCGTCCCGGTTCGGGTAGTCCTCCCGGGCATGCCCGCCGCGCGACTCCTTGCGGTTCAGTGCGCTGGCCACAGTGACCTCGGCCAATTCCAGTAGGAAGCCCAGCTCGATGGCCTCGAGTAGGTCGCTGTTGTAGCGCTTTCCCTTGTCGTGCACAGTGATCCGCGAGTATCGCTCCTTGAGCGCATGGATATCGGTGAGCGCCTGCTTGAGGGTCTCCTCGGTGCGGAACACCGCGGCGTTGTTGTCCATGGACTGCTGCAGTTCGCTGCGGATGTCGGCAACCCGCTCCTCGCCGTGCTCGGAGAGGATGTCGGCCACCCAGTCGGTGACCATGGCGGCCGGGTTCGGCGGCAGATCCACCCGGGGATTGCCTTGGGCGTAGTAGGCCGCCGCCAGTCCGGCCCGCCGGCCGAAGACGTTGATGTCCAGCAGTGAGTTGGTGCCCAGCCGGTTCGCGCCGTGCACCGAGACGCAGGCGCATTCACCGGCCGCGTACAACCCCGGGACCACATGGGTGTTGTCCCGCAAGACCTCTCCGATGACGGTGGTCGGGATGCCGCCCATGACGTAGTGGCAGGTGGGATAGACCGGCACCAGTTCGGTGACCGGGTCCACGCCCAGGTAGGTGCGGGCGAACTCGGTGATGTCGGGAAGTTTGGCCGCCAGCACGTCGGCGCCGAGATGGCGGACGTCGATGTAGACGTAGTCCTTGTGCGGGCCGGCTCCGCGGCCCTCCAGAACCTCCTGCACCATTGCGCGGGCGACGATGTCGCGGGGGGCAAGGTCGACGATCGTCGGCGCGTAGCGCTCCATGAATCGTTCGCCCTCGCCGTTGAGCAGACGGCCGCCCTCGCCTCTGACCGCCTCAGAGATCAGGATGCCCAGGCCGGCCAGCCCGGTCGGGTGGAACTGGTGAAACTCCATGTCCTCCAGGGGCAGTCCCTTGCGGAACACGATGCCCAGGCCATCGCCGGTCAGGGTATGGGCGTTGGAGGTGGTCTTGTACATGCGCCCTGAGCCGCCGGTGGCCAGCACGATCGATTTGGCGTGAAAGACGTGGATGTCACCGGTGGCCAACTCGTAGGCCACCACGCCGCTGGCGACCGGTCCACGGGGGGTTTCGGTGAGTACGAGGTCCAGCGCGTAGAACTCGTTGAAGAACTCGACGTTGTGCTTGACGCAGTTCTGGTACAGCGTCTGCAGGATCATGTGGCCGGTGCGGTCGGCGGCGTAACAGGCGCGGCGTACCGGCGCCTTGCCATGATCGCGGGTGTGGCCGCCGAATCGGCGCTGGTCGATGCGCCCCTCCGGTGTCCGGTTGAACGGCATGCCCATTTTCTCGAGGTCCAGGACAGCGTCGATGGCTTCTTTGCACATGATCTCGACGGCGTCCTGATCGGCGAGGTAGTCGCCGCCCTTGACGGTGTCGAAGGTGTGCCACTCCCAGTTGTCCTCCTCGACGTTGGCCAGCGCGGCGCACATGCCGCCCTGGGCCGCGCCGGTGTGGCTGCGCGTGGGGTAGAGCTTGGTCAGCACGGCGGTGCGCACCCGCGGGCCCGCCTCCACGGCGGCGCGCATCCCGGCGCCACCGGCGCCCACGATGACGACGTCGTATTTGTGCTGCTGAATCATCGGCTATCTCCGCATCGAGTGGTTCAAGAGATGTTCGGGTTGAAGGTGACCAGCGTGTAGGTGCCCACCACCAGGACGATGAGCATCGAGATGGCGAGCAGGGAGTTGAGCCAGAAACGGGTCGAGTCCTTGCGGGCGTAGTCGGCGATGATCGTCCGCATCCCGTTGCCCCCGTGCAACTGGGCCAGCCAGAGCATCACCAGGTCCCAGATCTGCCAGAACGGCGAGGCCCACCGCTGGGCGATGTAGTTGAAGTCGATCCGGTAGACGCCGTCTTCCCATATCAGGCCGATGAAGAGGTGGCCGATCACCAGGAAGATCAGCACCACCCCGGAGAAGCGCATGAACAGCCAGGCGTACTTCTCGAAGTTCGGCATGCCGGTTTGCCGGCGCGGGGACCGCGGATTGTCCAGGCTCGCGGGGCGGTCGTGGTCGCGTTCGCGGACGGGTGCCGGGCGGGTCACAGGAACCGCTCCGCCATGTGCATGCCGATGACCACGGTGGCGGGCACCATGGTGATCAGCCACAGCCCGGCCACCGCCCAGAGCATCTGGCGTTGGTAGCGCGGCCCCTTCCACCAGAAGTCCACCAGGATCACCCGCACCCCGTTGAAGGCGTGGTAGAGCACGCAGGCCACCAGGCCCAGTTCCATCAGGCCGATGATGGGTGTCTTGTAGGTGTCGACCACCTCGTTGTAAGCCTGCGGGCTGACCCGCACCAGGGCGGTGTCGAGGACGTGGACGAAGAGGAAGAAGAAAACGGTCGCTCCGGTGATGCGATGCAGTACCCACGACCACATACCGGGATCACCGCGGTAGAGAGTCCGTCGCCGCGTTCTGCTGGTCATCTGCCCTCCTGGATTCAGGTGGACTCTAACTCCGTTTTTACTGCGAAAAAGGTGACGCGGAGATTACGTCCTTCGGTCGCCCGTCGGTGGCGGTCTGCGGTGAATGGAGAAACGCTGCATGACAAGGCGATACGGGTCGCCGAGCAACGCCGGGCCAAGGCGGCGATGTGCACTAAATCTCATAGGTGCTCCGGGCACAATGAGCTGTCATGAGCACACCGCTGACCCTGGAGATGATCGGGCACGCCCCCAAGGCTCTTCTGCACGACCATCTCGACGGCGGACTGCGCCCTGCCACTGTCATCGACATCGCCGGCCAGGTGGGTTACGGCGGACTGCCCAGCACCGACGAGGCCGAGCTGGCCGCGTGGTTTCGCACTGCGGCACACAGCGGTTCGCTGGTGCGCTATCTGGAGCCGTTCGCCCACACGGTGGCGGTGATGCAGACACCGGACGCGCTGCACCGGGTTGCGCTGGAATGCGTGGAGGATCTGGCGACCGACAACGTGGTCTATGCCGAGGTCCGGTTCGCCCCGGAGCTGCACCTGAACCGTGGGATGACGCTCGATGAGGTGGTCGACGCTGTGTTGTCCGGGTTCGCCGACGGCGAGAAGGCCGCCGAGGCACGCGGGCGCCGAATCGTGGTGCGCTGCCTGGTGACCGCAATGCGGCACGCCGCCCGCTCACGCGACATCGCCGAACTGGCGATCCGCTTTCGGGACAAGGGTGTGGTGGGTTTCGACATCGCCGGCGCCGAGGCCGGCTACCCGCCGTCGCGCCACCTCGACGCGTTCGAGTACATGCGAGCGAACAACGCACGCTTCACGATTCACGCGGGGGAGGCCTTCGGCATCCCCTCCATCCATGAGGCACTGGCGTTCTGCGGCGCCGACCGCCTGGGGCACGGGGTCCGCATCGTCGACGACATCGAGGAGTTGGCCGACGGCGGCGTGCGGCTGGGCCAGCTGGCTTCGCTCGTGCGGGACAAGCGCATTCCGATGGAGATGTGCCCGAGTTCCAACGTGCAGACCGGTGCGGTACCCAGCATCGAGAAGCATCCCTTCGGTCTGCTCGCCCGGTTGCGGTTTCGGGTTACCGTCAATACCGACAACCGGTTGATGAGCGACACCACCATGAGTCGGGAGATGTTGCGTCTGGTGGAGACGTTCGGCTACGGGTGGAGCGATCTGGCGCGGTTCACCATCAACGCGATGAAGTCGGCCTTCATCCACTTCGACGAGCGGCTGGAGATCATCGATGAGGTGATCAAACCCCGATACGCCGTGCTCGTCGGCTAGCGCTTATTGACGTCGGGACACACGAAAAGTCGAATCCGGCTAACAGCATGGAATTTGCCTGAAAGCGCATGACGATCCCATACTAGCAGCGAGGTTAACGCTTTCGAAGCGGCGGTGGCAGTGGCTGATTTTGCGGTGAGGGAGCGTTCCGGGATGTTGCCCCGCGAGCGTGTGGCAGCGGAACTGGCTGCTCGGCTCAAGGATCTAGCTGCAGAACTGGCTGCTGCCGGTTTGCGGACGAAGCGGGTGCCGTACGGCCGGGGCGTGGTCAAAGCGCGGTCGCCCCGAGGTTTTCTCCTCGACCCACTCTTCCCGCAACTGCTGCTGCCGGACGGACGCCTCTGGTACTTCCATAGTCGGTTGGACTCGCAGGGCATCTACTACGACGCCCCGGCCGACCACCCACGCTCGGACCACGGGTCCATCCCGCTGGGTGACATGCGATTCAGCTTCCTCGGCGCCGTCGTACGGCCCTACCACTTCGGCTATCGGTACCGCGAGGACGACGAGACGGGCAGCTATGAGCTGGGCGCCATCGTCGGTCAGGTCGGCAGCTCGTCGCGCTACGTGAGCGTGACTGATGCGATGGCCGCCATCGTCCGGAAACTCTGACCGGACCGGACCGGCCGGCGGTGCTACTCGCGCCGCAGCCGGGACTCGACGAACCTTTCGAGCTCCTCCCACTCCGCCACAGCCTGCGCGGAAGACCCGGCCGGCCGCGGCGCACTGTCGGTATTGCGGGCGTAATTCACCAGCCCGCCCAGCGCCGTGTCCGGGTCCAGCAACCGGTCGACGGTGTCGTCCTCGGAGTAGTCGCCGACGTCGCGGATGAACTCCACCGCGAGGTCCAGCTGGTCGCGGTCCAGTGCGTCCGGCCCGTCGGCGATGTCGTCGACCAACCCGCTGAGCACGTAGATGTTGTCGTCGGTGACGTCCACCCGCAGTGAGCCGTCGGTGGCGGCGGTCCGGATGTCGTCGTAGGTGCTCAGGTCCGACAGGTCATGGTCGTGCTCGTCGGCCAGATAGCGGGCCAGCGCACGCTCGGAACCGAACACGCTGATCCGCCCGTTGCGGCCCAGGAAGATCGGCTTGTCGTCGAGGTAGCAGCGCAGCGTGTAGAGCGTGCCGCTGCTGGTCATCACACGCACCGGGTCGATGCCCACCTGTTCCCAGAATCGGGCGTCGCCGCCGAGTATCAGCGCGCTGCTCGCCGTCCGCACGGCTGAGATTTCGGGCTCGTCGGCGTCATCGAGGGCCGCCGGGTCGGCGAGGTCGTCGTCGACGGGGTCGTAGGGCTCTTCGAGCTCCGCAGCGGCCTGGGCGGCGGCGTGCGGGTCCACCGCCGGGCTGGTGATGATCTCGTCGATGGCCGTCACCACGCCGTCCCAGCCGCGGGCGAAGATCTCTCCGACCGTGCTCCAGCGTTTGCGCCCCGCCCTGCCGGCGAATTGTTCGACGCCCCCGGCGACCATGCCGAGATTCGGGTTTCCGTTGAAGAAGCGGGTGACCGTGGGCAGCTCGCACACCGAGCCGATCGACGACACCACGGCCAGCGTGCTGGCGAGGGTGCCCACCGAGACCTCGGTCGGTTTCTCGGCCAGCAGCGCCTCGGCGCCGATCAGGTCGGCGTGCCGGTCGTCCGCGGGCTGGAATCGGTGCGCATTCGCCTTGGTCATCCGCGTCCACGCCGGATGGTCGGCCAGGTCGTTGTCGGTGTCGGTGCGGACGAACGCCGCCAGATCGGCCACCGACTCGAACGCGTAGACGTCCTCGTCCTTGCCGAGGAATCCCTCCCACTCGTCGCCCGCGTCACGCCAGCGCGGCGCCCACAGGGTGTACAAGTCACCTGAGGTGACACTCAGCCGAATCGGTACCAGCTCTGCAGCCATGCGGGACAGCCTAACGACCTACAGTCTCTGCCCATGGACGTGCATGTCGTCGACCACCCGCTGGCTGCTGCCCGGCTCACTACGTTGCGCGATGAGCGCACCGACAACGCCGGCTTCCGCGCCGCGCTGCGCGACCTCACCCACATGCTGGTGTACGAGGCCACCCGGGACGCGCCGCGGGAGGAGATCAGCGTGCGCACCCCAGTGGGCGACACCTTGGGCACCCGGCTGGCCAACCCGCCGCTGCTGGTTCCGGTTCTCCGGGCCGGGCTGGGCATGGTCGACCAGGCCCACGTCCTGATCCCCGAGGCCAGGGTGGGATTCGTCGGGGTCGCCCGCGACGAGCGCACTCACCAGCCGGTGCCCTACCTGGAGTCGCTGCCGGCCGACCTGCGAACCCAGCCGGTGTTCGTGCTCGATCCGATGCTGGCCACCGGCGGGTCAATGGCCTTCACGATCGAGCTGTTGCAGAGCCGGGGCGCGGTCGACATCACCGTCATCTGCGTGGTGTGCGCACCGGTCGGTATCGCGACTCTGGAGAAAGCGGCTCCGCAGGCTCGGCTGTTCACCGCGACGGTCGACGACGGACTCAACGAGCAGGCCTACATCGTTCCGGGACTCGGTGACGCGGGGGACCGCCAGTTCGGGCCGCGCTAGCCGGGTCCGCCAGCGGCTACAGCGCGCGGATGATCCCGGCGAGTAGCTCACCGAGGTCGGCCGCGGAGTCCCGGCCGGCGGCCAGCACCTCGTCGTGCCGCAACGGCTCGCCGGTCATCCCCGCGGCCAGGTTGGTGACCAACGACACCGCGAGCACCTCGGCGCCCGCGGCCCGGGCGGCGATGGTCTCGTGCACGGTGGACATCCCCACCAGGTCCGCACCGAGGGTGCGCAGCATCCGGATCTCGGCCGGGGTCTCGTAGTGCGGTCCCGGCAGTCCGGCGTACACGCCGTCGGCCAGCGTCGGATCGATGCTTCGCGCTAAGGCCCGAAGCCGCGGTGAGTAGGCGTCGACCAGGTCGACGAACTGTGGGCCGACCAGCGGCGAGCGTCCGGTCAGGTTGAGGTGATCGCTGATCAGGACCGGCTGGCCGACCCGGTACTCCGGGCGCAGGCCGCCCGCCGCGTTGGTCAGGATGATCACCTCGGCCCCGGCCGCACACGCCGTGCGGACCGGATGTACCACCAGGCCGAGGTCGTGCCCCTCGTAGGCATGGATACGGCCGACGAACACCAGCACCCGTTTTCCGCCGACCATCAGCGACAGCGTCTGGCCGCGGTGGCCGTCGGCGCTGGGCGGGGTGAAGCCGGGCAGATCGGCCATCGCGATCTGGGCGGCCGGCTCGCCGAGTGCCGCGGCGGCGGAGCCCCAGCCGGACCCGAGGACGACGGCCACGTCGTGCTGCTCGGCGCCGGTGCGGTAGGCGACCATCTCGGCCGCTGTTGCGGCGTCAGGACTCACGTGGGCAACCTTGCCACACTCCTCAACGCGGCTGGCGCCGCTTGATCGTCGTGCGGCGGGCAACCTTGCCACACTCCTCAACGCGGCTGGCGCCGCTTGATCGTCGTGCGGCGGGCAACCTTGCCACACTCCTCAACGCGGCTGGCGCCGCTTAATCGTCGTGCGGCGCACGCAGCCCGATACCGGTGAGATACTGGCCCGATGTCCTTGGCCGACACCGCGGAGTCGTGGCTTGCCGCGCACTACGACGATCTGGTCGCGTGGCGACGCCATATCCACCGACACCCGGAGCTGGGGCGGCAGGAGTTCGGCACGACGCAGTACGTCGCGGAGCGCCTCGTTGAGGCCGGGCTCAACCCCAAGACACTGCCCGGTGGGACCGGGCTGACGTGCGACTTCGGTCCCGATCACGGGCCCCGGGTGGCGCTGCGCGCGGATATGGACGCGCTGCCGATGGCCGAGCGGACGGGCGCCCCGTACACCTCCACCGTGCCCGGAGTGACTCACGCCTGCGGGCACGACGCGCACACCGCGATTCTGCTCGGAGCGGCCACCGCGCTGGCATCGGCACGGGAACTGCCGGTGGGCGTCCGGCTGATCTTCCAGCCGGCCGAGGAGTTGATGCCCGGCGGCGCGCTGGACGCCATCGCCGCCGGCGCTCTGAACGGGGTGTCGAGGATCTTTGCGTTGCACTGCGATCCGCGGCTGGCGGTAGGCCGGGTGGCCATCACGGCCGGGCCGATCACGTCGGCCGCCGACTCTGTCGAGATCACTTTGCATTCGCCGGGCGGGCACACCTCCCGGCCGCATCTGACCTCCGACCTGGTCTACGGGATGGGTACCGTCATCACCGGTCTGCCCGGGGTGCTGTCCCGGCGGATCGACCCCCGGCACGGCACCGTGATGGTGTGGGGCGCAGCCAATGCAGGGGTGGCCGCGAACGCGATCCCGCAGATCGGCACACTCGCCGGTACCGTGCGCACCGCCAGCCGCGACGCCTGGCTGGAAATGGAAGCCCTTGTGCACGATATTGTTTCGGGCTTGCTGGCTCCGCTGGGTATCGAACACGTGCTGCAGTACCGCCGTGGGGTGCCGCCGGTGGTCAACGAGGAGCGCTCCACCCAGCTCATGACCCACGCGATCGAGGCGGTGGGGCCGGACGTGCTGGCCGACACCCATCAGTCCGGCGGCGGCGAAGATTTCTCCTGGTACCTCGAGGACGTCCCCGGTGCGATGGCGCGGCTGGGGGTGTGGAGCGGCGACGGTCCGCAACTCGACCTGCACCAGCCGACATTCGACCTCGACGAGCGGGCACTGGCCGTGGGCGTCCGGGTTCTGGTCAACCTCGTCGAGCAGTCAGGGGAGTTCGAGTGAAGCTTCTGGTGACCGGCGGCGCCGGCTACGTCGGCAGCGTGTGCGCCAAAGTCCTTCTCGAACAAGGACATCAGGTCGTCGTCATCGACGATCTGTCCACCGGCAATGCCGACGCGGTGCCCGACGGCGCCAAATTCGTCCACGACGACATGGTCGTTGCCGCGCCTGCGCTGCTCGGCGACGGATCGTTCGACGGGGTGGTGCACTTCGCCGCCAAGTCGCTTGTCGGGGAGTCGGTGGAGAAGCCCGAGTTGTACTGGCACGGCAACGTCGTCAAGTCCCTGCAACTGCTGGAAGCCATGCGTACGGCCGGCACGCCGCGGCTGGTGTTCTCCTCCACGGCGGCCACCTACGGCGAGCCGGAGTCGGTGCCGATCACCGAAGACGCGCCCGCCCGGCCGACGAACGCCTATGGCGCAACGAAACTGGCGATCGACAACGCGATCAGTTCGTATGCCAAGGCATACGGCCTGGCGGCGACCAGCCTGCGCTACTTCAACGTCGCCGGCGCCTATGCGGGTCTGGGCGAGCGGCACGGGGTGGAGACGCACCTGATCCCGTTGGTGCTGCAGGTTGCCGCCGGCCGGCGGCCGCAGATCGCCGTCTACGGCGACGACTGGCCCACCGCCGACGGCACCTGCATCCGCGATTACATCCACGTTCGCGACCTCGCCGACGCACACCTGCTCGCGCTGGAGACCGCGCAGCCGTCGACCCACCGGATCTTCAATCTGGGCAACGGCACCGGCTTCAGCGTCCGTGAGGTGATCGACTGCTGCCGGCGGGTGACCGGCCACCCCATTCCGGCCAAGGACGTCGAGCGCCGGGCCGGTGACCCGGCGGTGCTGATCGCCTCCAGCGCGCGGGCGATGGCCGAATTGGGCTGGCGGCCGAGCCGCACCTCTCTCGACGAAATCGTCAGCGACGCTTGGGCATTTGCTCAGTCGATGGCAGGTTGACCAAACCGGATAGCGTCGCCGTACATCTTTTCGATCTTGTCCACGATCGCGCTGATCGTGAATTCGCGGGCACGGTCGCGGCCGGCCACACCGAACGCCGCCGCGGTGTCCGGTTCGCCCAGCAACCTGGTGAGCGCCGAGGCCAGCGCTGCGGCGTCGCCAGGTGGGAACAGCAGCCCAGTGCTCCCGTCGACCACCATGTCCAGGATGCCGCCCGATGCGGCAGCCACCACCGGTCGTCCGGCGGCCATCGCCTCCAGCACCACCGTCGGGCAGGGGTCCGCCCACACCGACGGCACCACAACCGCACGCGCGGAACGGAACAGCGCGACGACCTCGTCGTGCGGCAGCTGGCCGACCCAGTCGGCTCCCGGCGGAAAGTCCCACTTCTCGGTCGACCGGCCGGCGAGGATCAGCTTCGGTGGAGAGTTCAACCGCGCATACGCATCGAGTAGCGACTGCACTCCCTTGTCCGCACTCAGGTCTCCGACGAACAACAGCGGTGCGTCCGGTGGCGTCGGGGGAATCTCCTCGAGCACGATCTCGTCCGGGATGAAGTTGTGGATCACCCGGGTCCGCAGGTGTGTGCCGCTCAGCCAATGGCCCTCTGGAATCGAGACACCTTCTGCCACTGCGCTGCTCACCGCCGCCGCGTAGGTGATGTGGGCAGCCCGGCGCCGTGCGGCATGCACGTTGGCCGCCAGGGTTGCGGCCCCGTTGACCCGCCCATAGTGGCTGACAGAACAGCTCAGACAGCGCTTCGGCGAGGGTCCCGGGCACCGTTGCGTGCCGAACTCCATCAGCCGTTTGGTCGCGCAGATGTGGCTGTAGTCGTGCAGCGTCATCACCAAGGGGACGCCCGCCTCGGCCGTGGGACCCAACGCGCTGTTGACGATCCAGTTGTGCGCGTGCACAACGTCATACCTGCCCTGCGCCAGTTCCCGGGTGATCGCCCGGGCGACAGCGGGGTCGGGCAGCGGCAGGGCGTGCGGACGTGACGGGTCGCTGTAGAGAAAGCTCAGCCGTGAGGCGGCGGTGGTAACCCGAACCAACCGCACTCCCTCGGCAACGGTGTCGCCGGGCCCGTCCCCGTCGGTGGCGAAACCGAGCAGCGTGACGTCGTGGCCGCGGGACGCCAGCGCGCGGGACAGATTCCAGACGTGGCGCTCCTCGCCGCCGGACACCGGCGGCAGGAACTGCGCCAGTTCCAGAATCCTCATCGGCGCGCCTGTCTGAAGTTGTCGACGGTGCCCCTGACGTAACCGGCGGTGGTCCACGCCAGGCCGGTGATGATCGCCCCCGCCCGCAACAGGCCCGCGAAGTCCCCTCGCGCAGCGCTCCAGATGCCACGCAGGACACCCAGCGGCAGGGTGACGGTCGAATAGCTCCACTCCGAGGACAAGCCGTCACCGACCCCGACGCTGTCAGTGACTTGAGCTTTCGACAGCCCTTCTGCGTAGCAGCGGGTGCGGAAGTAGGAGAAGGTTCCTCGGTCGGCGGGAACGTGGTGGGTGACCGCGGCGTCGTCGGTGTGCAGGAAGACGCCGTCGGGCCTGCTCTGGCTGGCCCGGATGCAGAATTCGGTCTCCTCGCATCCGCTGGGGCGCTGATCGGTGGCGGACCTGCCGATACCGGTGACGAAGCCGCCGTCGTCGAACAACTCGCGCCGGAACGACGCGCTCGCACCGATCAGGTTGCGCACCCGGCCCGGCCGCTGCCCGGTGTAGGTGCAGCCGACCACCCAGTCGAATTCGGTCGGCCACCAGGCCGGTCGTGCGTTATCCCAGCCGGCGTCGATGCGGCTGCCGACCCCTAGGACGTTCGGATCGGTGTAGTGGCCGATCAGCCCGGCGAGCCAGCCCGGCTGTGCGGCGGCGTCGTCGTCGAGGAACACCACCACGTCGGCATCGGTGAGTTCGACGCCGGTGTTGCGGGCGCCGGACAGACCGCGGTCGAGGTGATTTGCCGCCACGCGCACCCCCGGCAACCGGTCGGCCAGACGTGCCTGCAATTCGGGGTTGTGGTCCACGACGACGATCACGTCGTCAGGGGCGGGCTGTTGGGCCCGCACAGAGGCCACCGCGGCAATGATGTCGTCCCAGCGCTGCTCGGTGTAGGCGCAGATCACCACCGCGGAGGTGAGCAGGCCGGAGCGCGCGTAGCTGGGGTCCGGGGCGGTCATGAAGCCCATTGTGGAGGTTAGGCCGAGGCGGCAACAACTAATGGTCCGCTTCGGGCGATCCGGTTCGGCGAGGCCGCTCAGGCCCAACCGCCCTAGATCTGGACTCTGCCCGTGGCTTT
>NZ_JBIIOV010000224.1:0-4211 GCF_044342925.1 Mycobacterium sp.
GCCACTCAGGCCTTGGCCAACGCCGTCATCCGCCGCGGGGAGGTCGCCGGCTGCGTGCTACATAGCGACAGGGGAAGCCAGTTTCGAAGCCGGAGATTCGTTCTGGCACTTGGCCGTAACGACATGGTCGGCTCTATGGGCCGTGTCGGGGCGGCCGGGGACAACGCCGCCATGGAGAGCTTCTTCTCCCTGCTGCAGAAGAACGTCCTGGACCGCCGACGCTGGAACACCCGAGAGGAACTTCGCATCGCGATCGTCACCTGGATCGAACGCACCTACCACCGACGCCGTCGCCAGCTCGGCCTCGGCAGATTGACCCCGATCGAATTCGAAGCAATCATGACCACACCGGCCGATCAGGCCGCGTGACTAACTGTGTCACCTGTTCGTGCAGCAGACCCGCCGATGGAAGGACGAGTGTCCCTGTGGATGGCCCACTGTGGACTGCTGGACGACCTTCTACGCCCCGTTCCTGCTTGTCATGGTCGCAGCGACAAATCTGGGTGTCAGTGCGGCCGACTGCTGTAGGTGCCCCGCCGTCGTTGTTTGAAATACACCAGCACCCTTCGGTTTCGCCGCGTCCGCTCGGCGATCTGGTCGGCCCAGCGGTGCAGGACCGCGGTGGAATAGCTGCCCGCATAAGGCGGATCGCTGTCCGGGCCGTCCATGCGGACGTAAACGAAATCCGTTGTCGCCTTGGGGATACAGTCCAGACCCAGGCCGTCGGTGACGACGTAGGCCGCCCGGTGCCGGGAATGGATCTCGTCGACCACGGGATCGTTCCACGACGGGTGGTGCAACTCCATCGCGATCCGGATCCACGGCGGCACCATGGCCAGGAAGGTGTCCAGACGCTCTTCGTCGCGACCCATGTCGTAACGGTCCAGCCGCCGGGCCGCAGGAAGCCCGGGGGGTCGGGCACTCCGGTCCAGTTGGTCATAGGACCAGCCCGACGTTCCGATCCGGACATCCACTCTTCGATCCCTACCCGGGCCACGCCCGGGGAAACCCTAGGCTCGACGACATGGCCCTGTTCCGGCGCGGCGACGCCGTCATCCACTACACCGACACCGGCGCACCCGGAGGCCGGCCCGATGCGCCGACGGTGTTCTTCGGGCACGGCCTGCTGTTCGGCGGCTGGATGTTCACTCCGCAGATCGAGGCGCTTCGCGATGAGTACCGCTGTGTGGCCATCGACTGGCGCGGGCAGGGCCAGAGCCCGCCGGCCAGGGACGGCTACGACATGGACACCCTGGCCGCCGACGCCATCGCCCTGATCGACGAATTGGGCCTGGCCCCGGTGCATTACGTCGGACTGTCCATGGGCGGCTTCGTCGGACAGCGGATCGCCGCCCGGCACGGGCACCTGCTTCGGTCGCTGACGCTGCTGGACACCAGCGCCGGACCGGAGTACCCGGCCAAGGCACGGCAGTACAAGCTGCTGGCGGTGATCTACCGGCTGGCCGGGATCACTCCGCTACGGCCAAAAGTGCTGCCACTGATGTTCGGTCCGACGTTCCTGGCCGATCCGGCCAACGCCCCGCTGATCGGCGAATGGGAGCAGCGACTGGCGCGCTGTTCACGGTCCGGCATCGCCAAAGCCGTTCGGGGCGTTGCCGATCGGGCGTCGGTGGAACCGGAGGTCGCCTCGATCACGGTGCCGGTCCAGGTGATCGTCGGCGCCGATGACGTCGCCACCCCGCCGGTCAAGAGCCGGCGCATCGCCGACCTGATTCCCGGCGCGCGGCTGGGGCACGTCCCCGACTGCGGCCACTCCAGCACCCTCGAACAGCCGGCTGCGGTGACCCGGCTGATCAGGGACTTCCTCAGGACATGACAGCAGGCCTGCCGCCTGGGGAGGGCGGCAGGCCTGCTTTGGGGACGAATTCTCAGGCGCCGGATGGGTGAGCGCCGAGAACCCGCTGCATATCGGGGATCATCTGCTGCAGCTGGGAACCCCAGTAACCCCAGCTGTGGGTGCCGTTGGCCGGGAAGTTGAACACACCGTTGCGCCCGCCGGCGGCCAGGTAGTTCTGCATGAAGGTCTTGTTGGTGCGCAACGTGAACCCTTCGAGGAACTGCGCGGCCATCAGGTTGCCGCCGCCGCCGGAGGTGTCCAGCTCCGAAGGCGTACCGGTGCCGCAGTAGATCCAGACCCGGGTGTTGTTGGCCACCAGCTGATTGATGTTGATCATCGGGTCGTTGCGCCGCCACGCCGGGTCCGACGACGGGCCCCACATGCTTTGGGCGTTGAACCCGCCGGCGTCGTTCATCGCCAGACCGATCAGCATCGGCCACCAACCCTCGGACGGATTGAGGAAGCCCGACAGCGAGGAGGCGTAGACGTACTTCTGCGGGTAGTAGATCGCATAGGTCAGCGCAGAGCCGCCCGCCATCGAAAGACCAATCACGGCATTGCCGTTCGGGTTGATGCCCTTCTTGTCCTTCAGGTAGACCGGCAGCTCCTGGTTCATGAACGTTTCCCACTTGTAGGTGTAGTTCTGACCGTTGCCCTGCGACGGCTGGTACCAGTCGGTGTAGAAGCTCGACTGACCGCCGACCGGCATCACCGCCGACAGGCCGGAGTTCTGGAACCACTCGAAGGCGGGGGTGTTGATGTCCCAGCCGCTGTAGTCGTCCTGGGCACGCAAGCCGTCGAGCAGGAACACCGCGTGCTCGCCGCCGCCCTGGAACTGGATGCGGATGTCGCGGCCCATCGAGGCCGACGGCACATCGAGATACTCCACCGGCAGACCGGGGCGCGAGAACGCCGAGGCCGTCGCCGAACCGCCGGCGACTCCGATCAGGCCGGGCATGACGGCCACGGCGGCGACGGTCGCTGCCGTGCGGCGCGCCCATGTGCCGCGCAACTTTTCGACGAACTTCATCTGGAGACTCCCATCGCTTTTCGTACACGTTCCCAGTGCAGCGGTGAACTGCCTGTGCTCCGGTAGTGAAACATCGGGTTTGCCGGGCAGCCGGAACGCGACGCGGTGCGCCAAGTCGCAGTTGGGCAACGATCAGGTCACGTGGTGTGACCGCAGTTCAGGATGCGATGTCTTCTTCTTCCGAATCCGTTGCCGCCGTGTGATCTTGGATCTGGATGGCGGCCTTGCGGGCACGCTCGCGCCGTTCGTCGATCGCTTGGCTGAGGTCCTTCAGCAACTCGGGTTTACGAAAAACGAACTGCTCCAGGGCATCACGTTCGATGCGTAGGACCGTCACCTCGCCGATCGCGGAGGCGTTGCCGGCGACGGGTTCGCGAGTCAGAGCGGTTTGTCCGATGAAGTCGCCCTCGTGCAGGGTGGTTATCGGGATGAGGTCGCCGTCCTTGCCGGTGACGACCAGCCGGACCCGGCCCTTGACCAGGAAGGACATCGCCGACGGCACGTCACCGCTGTGCTGCATGACCTCGTCGGCGCCGTACCGGGTGACCGTCACATGCGGCATCAGCGCTTCCAGCTCCGAGCTGCTCACCCGCAGCACCGGCGCGATCTTGCGCAGGGCCTCAGCGCGTCGGGCCGGCGTGGAGTACTCGTCGGCGATGCCGTCGAGGGCCAGCCCGGCGCGCCGCGCGGCGTACCAGAGCCAGCGCTGGAACGTCGATCGCGCCGGCACGTCCTCGGCCGGGGTCCGGACCGGGATTGTGACGGTGTAGTCGGTGCTGGTGGCGGCGTTGGCCACCGGCTCGCCGCCGGGGTGCAGCTGGGGCAGGTCGGCGGCCACCGCGGTGAGCAGGGCGCACACTTCGTCGGGGGCGTCGGCGCCGGCGAATTTGGCGTTGATCGTGATGGTGTGTCCGCCGGGCGGGCGGCTGAGGTTGGCGAACGCCTGGCCGGCCAGCACCGAGTTGGGGATGATCTCCAGCCCGCTGCCGGTGTTGATGTGGGTGGCCCGCCAGTTGACCTCCACCACCCTGCCTCGCGCGGAGGAGGTCTGCACCCAGTCACCCATCTGGAACGGCTGCTCGAACAGCAGCAGCAGACCCGAGATGATCTGGCCGACCGAGTTCTGCAGGGTCAGGCCCAGGACGATCGAGCTGACCCCGAGCGCGGTGAACAGGCCGCCCACATTGGCGCCCCAGACGTAGGCCAGGATCATCGCCAGCCCGATGGCGATGATCGCGAACCGGGCGACGTCGATGAAGATCGACGGCATCCGGCGGCGCCAACTGCCCGAGGGCGCATTGGCGAACACGCTGGCGCTGAAGC
>NZ_JBIIOV010000219.1:0-4388 GCF_044342925.1 Mycobacterium sp.
ATCACCAGAACGAAGAACCCGAAAACCGTTGCCAGCACCCGGATCCAGGTGGTCTCCGCCGACAGACCGGTGGTCTGGGTCAGCAACAGCAGCAGCGCGCCGAGCGGAACGATGAAGGTCCGCAACAGCCCGACCGGCTTGGCCAGGAAGTTTCCCCGACGCTCCAGCGCAAGCTGCACTTCGGTGAGCAGCACCAGGATCGCGGGCAGCGCGACGGCGACGATCACCGACCAGTAGAACCAGGGGGCGCTCACAATGGTCATTCGCGATCCGCCTTCGGCTCGCGATCCGCCTTCGGCTTCTCGCTCGGGATGGTCATTCGCGATCCGCCTTCGGCTTCTCGCTCGGGATGGTCATTCGCGATCCTCGGCCAGCCGCCAGGTCGGTTCCTGCTTGTCGCCGACCGCGACGGTCCCGGCGGAGGCGTAGCGCAGAGTGTCCCGGGTGGCCTCGTAGACGTCCTCGCTGACGTAGATGCCCGGCTGAGCCGACCCGCGTCGGATCTTCGACGCCAGGTGCACCGCACCGCCCCACAGGTCGTACACCAGGCCCGCACGGCCCACCAGCCCGCTGGTGACCGCACCGGAGTCGATCCCGGCGCGTAACGCGATGTTGTAGCCGCTTTCGGAGTTGAAGCGGTCGACGATCCGCTGCATCTCGATGGCGAAGTCCACGGTCCGGTGGATGTTGTCCAGGCGCGGAACGGTCAGCCCGCAGCTGGCCAGGTAGCCGTTGTGGGTGTTGCGCACCCGCTCCACACCGTGGCCGTCGGCCGCCGCGTCGAACTGGCGCACCAGCTTGTTGATGACCTCGAGGGACTCCTCGGCTTCGAGTTTGGCCGACATCTCGTCCAGACCGCCCAGGTCGGCGAAGATCACCGTGACGTCCTGGTGCTCCGCGGCGATGTTTTCCTCGCCCTCGCGGTAGCGCTCCACCACCGACTCGGGCATCAGCGACAGCAGCAGCCGATCGTTCTCCTCGCGCTGCTTGGTCAGCAGTGCTTCCTTGTCCGCGAGGTTTCGGCTCATGTCGTTGAATGCTGCTGTCAGGTCGCCGAACTCGTCGCCCGAAGTCACCGGCAGGCGCACGTTGTAGTCCCCGGTGCTGATCTGCTCGGCGCCCTCCTCCAGCCGTTTGATCGGGCGGACGAACAGCTTGGCCCACAGCATTGCCGCCAGACAGGCGATGAAGATGATCAGCGCGGCGGCCCGCACCAGCCGATGGGCGAAATTGCGCTCCGGGGCGAAGGCCTCGTCGGAGTCCACCGACGCCACGATGATCCAGTCCAGACCCTTCAGGTTCAGCGGCGCGTAGGCCTGCAGGGCGCGGTGGCCCAGATAGTCGGTGGCGATCAGCGTCCCGGTCTCGCCGCGCTGGGCGGCCTGAGTGGCCTTGGTGCCCACCGGCTGGACCAGCACCGTGGTGCCCTGTTTGATCGCCCGATCGGCAACCTCGGGCGAAGTGCCCGCGGCGATGACGTCCTCGCGGTAGGCCTGGGGATCCTCGAGGAAGGGCCGGGAATCCGAGCGCATCAGATCGTCTTTGCCGACCACGAAGGCCTCACCGGTGCTGCCCATCCCGGCCCGCTCCCACTGCCGGTCGGCGGTCATCAAGCTGTTGACCACCGAGGCCGGGTACTCGACGGCGAACACCCCGGCGGCGCGCCCCGGCGGACCGATGGCGACCAGAATCCACGCGGTCGGCTCGCCGGAGGGCAGGTATTCGGCGAAGTCGGTGCTGTCGACGTAGTCGATCTCGTTGGAGGCCATGGCTTTCCGGAACGCGTCGGGCAGCGCGCCTTCTCCCCGGTACGGACCGGTCAGCACGTTCTGTCCCAGCTCGACACCTTTGAGAGCCGAGTACACCACGTCGCCCTTGGCGTTGATCAGCATCGCGTCCCGGAAACCCAGCCGGGTGACGATCTTACGGAAATACGGGTTGTACCGGGCGTTGGCGGTCGACCAGGCGCTGCCGTCCTTGGCGTCGTCGGCGGACAGCGCCTTCTGCTGGTCGGGGAACGCGACCGTGTAGCGGGACTGCAGATACTTGGCCGCGTTTAGTAGTCCGTGATCGCCTTGTTCTGCGCCGGATCCACCGGGGCGTCGGCCAACTCGGTGAACGCGGCGCTGAACGCCGCCAAAGCACCGCTCACCATCTCGCCCTGGGAGTCGATGACGAGCGAACTGCTGAGGTCTGTGAGTCCCATTTCGAGCACCCGCGCCTGGGCTTCCCGGATTCCGGTCAGCCGGTCGAACACCGCCTCCCGCAGCGACGACCGACCGGACTGAAAGCCGATGCCGCCGGCGATCGCGGTGGCCAGCACGCTCATGGTGAGCAGCATCAGCATCAGCTTGGACTGAATGCTGACCCGTTCCAGAAGGCTGCGATTGGCCCGGCTGCGTTTGGCCCGGCTGCGTTTGGCCCGGCGGCGCCGCAACCGTTCGGCGAGGACCGACCGGGATTCCGGTGCGACCGCGTCCTGGCGGGCTTGGGGTGACATCGAATTCCTTTCGCGTGACCCCCGCGAGGGTAACTTGTCTCAGGTGTCCGACCCCCAACACCCTGCAGCGTTTCGTCGATGCGCCGGAACGGGCAGCCCGACAACCTCACTCGGGAACGGCTCAGCGGGGCGTGAGGATCATCCAGCCGTGTGCCGGAAGCGTCGCCGCGCCGAGGACCTCCGGCGGGGGGGCGCCGGACCCGGCCACCACCTGCGCCTGACGTCCGGTCAACTCGGCCACCGGCACGGTCATGGGTTCGTCGTCGACGTTGAGCGCGACGATCAGGACGTCGTCGCCGCGTCGCGTCTCGTAGACGTAGTTGCGGTTGGTCAGGTGTAGCGACGAGGTCCGTGCCTCGTGCAGCCAGGGGTGGCGGCGGCGCAGGCCGATGAGGTAGCGGTGCAGGTTGAGAACATCGCCGGCCGGTCCGTCCACCTCGCCGGGCGGCGCGGTGAACTCCGGTCGCACCGCGTCGTCACCGCCGGCCCGGTCCTCCTTGACTCCGCGGTAGCCGAGTTCGTCACCGGCGTAGATGCTGGGCACCCCGCCGATGGTCAGCAGCAACACCAGCGCCTGGGCCAGATGCTCGGCCCGCTCCACCTTGCTGGCGATGCGGGTGACGTCATGGTTGCCGACGAACGTCAGCGGCGCGAAGATGTCCTGAAAAGTGTTGTGCCGCTGCAGTGCCCAGTCCAGCTCGTGGAAGTTGCCGTCATTGAGACTGCTCCAGACGGCCTTCCACAGTTCGTACTGGGTCACCGAGTCCACCGCCGAGCCGTCCACGAACGCGGTGTAGTCGCCGTGGATCACCTCGGCGACGAACCAGGCGTCCGGATGGTTGGCCCGGACCCGGGGCAGGACCTGCGCCCAGAACGACTCCGGAACCGCATAGGCGGCGTCCAGCCGCCAGCCGTCGGCGCCGCGGCCCAGCCAGTGCGACATCACCTCGGCGGTGTAGTCGACGACGGCCGGGTTGCGGTGATTCAGGGTGATCAGGTCGCCGTGGCCCTCGAAGGTGTGAAACCTCCCCGGCCGCCCGCGGAACCACGACGCGGCGTCGGCGTCGCCGCCGATCGCCTGCCGGTAGCGGGGGAAGTCCGTGCCGACGTGGTTGAAGACGCCGTCGAGCAGCACCCGCAGGCCGCGCTGGTGCGCTTCGCCGACGAGCCGGTCGAAGTCGGTGTCGTCGCCCAGGCGCGGGTCGATGCGGTAGTGGTCGGTGGTGTCGTAGCCGTGGGTGCGGGAGGCGAAGACCGGACCCAGCGCGATTCCGGAGGCGCCCAGGCCGATGGCGTGGTCCAGCCAGTCCACCAGCCGACCCAGCCGGTGCTCGTCGGGTGCGGGCGGGTGTTCGGACGGGAAGGCTCCCACGAACCCCAGCGGGTAGACGTGCCACCAGATCGCGTGGCTCACCCAATCCGGCATGGGCACCAACTGTAGACACGGGCGGCGGCCGTCGAGCTTCTTTTGTTAACGTGCTCGTCGGCGCCGCATGCCGCGCGGTCCCTCGGGAGGAAAGCATGAGGATCACAACAAGATTGGCGGCGATCGCCGTGACCGTGTTGACAGCACTGGCCGGCTGCGCCGCCGAGGATTTCCAGCTGGACGTGGCCAAGCCGACGATCCGCATCGGCTACCAGGCATTCCCCACCGGAGATCTGGTCGTCAAGAACAACCGATGGCTGGAAGAGGCGTTGCCGGACTACACCATCGAGTGGACGAAGTTCGACTCCGGCGCCGCCGTCAACCGCGCGTTCATCGCCAAGCAGCTGGACTTCGGCACTGTCGGGTCCAGCCCGGTGGCCCGCGGCCTGTCGGCTCCACTGAACATTTCCTACAGCGTTGCCTTCATCCTGGCTGTGGCGGGCGAGAACGAAGCCCTGGTCG
>NZ_JBIIOV010000140.1:0-8575 GCF_044342925.1 Mycobacterium sp.
TTACGGCGGCGACCCCACCATGGTCGATCTGTTCCGCTGGCACGGCAGTGAGGAAGTCGAGCACCGTTGCGTCGCCCACGACGTCGCCACCTATTTCAACGACAGCTACCCCGCCAGAATCCGCGCCATGGTCCTGGCGATGGTCCTGATGGCGTCGTTCTTCGAACGCAGCCTGTGGTACCTGTGCAAGACCGATCCGGACCTGAACCTCAGCTGGACGCAGATGCAGCGACTGCGGTTCCGTGACTCCAAGCTCACGCTGCTGCCGCTCTATCGGCAGCTGTTCGGCAGCAACACGTTCGCCTACTTCCGCCGGGACTTCTCACCAGTGAACGTCGGTTCCACCGCCCAGGCGGTCGCCTACCTGGCGACCTCCCCCGCCGCCCGCGCGGCGCACGTCTAGCGATCGTGCTGCGCCGCCTGCTCTCCGCACCCGCCCCGATCCTGGGACTTGCCGACGCGGCGATCACGGGCCTGTGGGCCGTCGCGGGTCTGCGGCGACCGGCCCCGCCGCCTGCGCGTGACCGCACCCTGACCCTGACCGTCGTCGACCGTCAGGTAGTGGCACGGGACGAGAACGTCGTGGCCCTGACCCTCGCGGCGGCCGACGGCTCCCCGTTGCCGCCGTGGCACCCGGGTTCACATCTGGACATCCACCTGCCCAGTGGACGGGTGCGGCAGTACTCGCTGTGCGGAGACCCGGCCCGGCGCACCGAATACCGGATTGCGGTGCGCCGCATTCCCGACGGCGGCGGCGGCTCGGTGGAGGTGCACGACCGTCTGCCGACCGGGTCGACCGTCACCACCAGCGGGCCGCGCAACGCCTTCCCGCTGGCCGTGCCCGGCTACGGCTCGCCGACGCAGCGACTGCGGTTCATCGCCGGCGGTATCGGGATCACCCCGATCCTGCCGATGCTGGGCATGGCCGAGCGCCTCGGCGTGGACTGGTCGATGATCTACGTCGGCCGCAGCGCCCAGAGCATTCCGTTCCTCGACGAGGTCCGCCGGTACGGCGACCGGATCGCGATCCGCACCGACGACGTGCACGGCATTCCGACCGCGGATGATCTGCTGGGCGAATGTCCAGACGGGACAACGGTATACGCCTGCGGACCCGCCCAGATGCTGACGCTGGTGCGGCAGCGCCTGATCGGCCGGGACGACGTCGAACTACATTTCGAGCGGTTCGCCGCGGCACCCGTGGTCGACGGCGAGGCGTTCACCGTGACGGTCGCCTCCACCGGAACCGAGATCAGCGTCGCCCCGGACGAAACCCTGCTGGCCGCCCTGCAGCGGGGCGGTGTCAACCCGCCCTACTCCTGTCAACAGGGTTTCTGCGGAACCTGCCGCACCCACGTTCGCGGCGGCGTCGTCCAGCACCGGGACACCCTGTTGACCACACCCGAACACGACAGCGGCCTCATGCTGACCTGTGTGTCACGGGCGCCGGCCGGTGAACATCTGACGCTGGACCTGTAAAAAGGCCCGCCGTCACGCGTCCCAGGCGGAGGCCACCGCGGTGGCGACGTCGATGATCTTGGCCTGCTGGGATGCCGGGCTGTCGATCTCCTCGGCCACGTAGGACGCGACGAAGCGCCGGATCTCGCCGTCGACTCCGCCGATGAGCCGCACGATCTCGCCGCGCAGCGACTTCGAGGTGACATGCACCGCGATGTCGGAGGGACGCGGCTTGGCGACGTCGATGACGATCATCAGGGGCTCAGCCGCCCGGGCGGTGGCCCGCAGGGCGATATCGCCGTCGACGATGAACCGCTGCTTGTCCAGCCGCAGGTCGACGATCAGTTCGATGAGCAGCGGGATGCGCACGGCGAAGGTGATGGTGTCCCCCACGGTGCGAGACACCTCAGCTTGCTGGATTTTGACGCGGGCGGTCACTTTGGCCAGTCCACCCGGCCCCTGCGACATCGGCCCCATGGTGATGTCGCCACCGGCGATCTCGGCGAACGCGGCAGCGACACGCTCCTGGGTGACGGCCTCCTCGAAGAAGCGGCGGCCGAACTCCTCGTAGCTGACGTAGTTGTGCGTGTGCATAGGGCTTCACTTTCTCATGCCGGACGTCGCCCGCGGAGCGCGGATCGGTAACAAATCGCGCCGGCGCAAGGTTTTGGTCCGCGCGGCGTCCGGGTACGCAACGCGCAGGAGGGTCTGATTGGAGACAGGGTTCACCGATGAACGTGACATTTACCAAGACCGCGCCGCCGGCGCCGTGTTGGCCGGAGCACTGGGCTTGGGCGCGTTAGGGCTGGGCAGCGGAGTCGGTCAGGCAGCGCCGAACATCCCCGGGCCGCCCGTTCCGCCGGTCCCGGGCATACCGATGCCCCCGATGCCCCCGGTGCCGAACATCCCGGTGCCGGGTATCCCGGATGACCTGATGCAGTGGGACGGCCCCAACGTCAACCTCAACTGGGTGCCGGGCATGCCGCCCGGACAGAACCCGTTCGGCCCTCCGGGTCAGGTGATGAAGTGGCCGACACTGCGCCTGCTGGACGGCACCGTGCTCAACCCGAATCCGTTCCTGAACCTACCGCCGGGACGGTGAGCGGCACCTTCGTGCCGTATCCGATCGTTCTTCCGGCCCCGATGGGCTGATCAGAAATCGCAGGTTCGAGGGCCGTCCCGCTGACGCGGTGGCGGCCTTCGGCCTTGTCGGAAGACGGTCGGCCGGCACTTGGCCCGATGTCCCGGTGGGTATCCATGAACCAGCTGGACTGGCCCGAACTGTTCGCCCTGCAGACTCCCGCCCTGGAGATCGTCACGACGGGTATGACGACCTGCTCGTCGTGGTGCTCATGGGCCCCTCGTTCGTACTGGAGCGGCAGCGGCAGCGGCAGTGAGCGCTCTACAACTCCAGCAGCACCGTGACCGGCCCGTCGTTGACGAGCTCGACCCGCATGTGCGCGCCGAAGACACCGGTCGCCACCTGTGCCCCCAGCGCCCGCAGCGCCTCGGAGAAAGCCTCGACCAGAGGCTGCGCCGCCGCAGCCGGAGCCGCGGCGTTCCACGACGGCCGTCGCCCCTTCACCGTGTTGGCGTACAGCGTGAACTGGCTGACCACCAGGATCGGCGCACCGATGTCCGCGGCAGAACACTCACCGTCGAGAATTCTTAGCTGCCAGAGCTTTTCGGCCATCCGCATGGCGATGCCGTCATCGTCGGAGTGGGTGACCCCCACCAGCGCCACCAGACCCTGGCTGTCCGGGCTGATCTCTCCGACGGTCTGTCCGTCGACCGTCACCGCCGCAGAGGTGACGCGTTGCACCAGCACCCGCATCGGTTAGGAGCCGGCTCCGGAGCCGTAGCCCACGATTCCCTTGATCTCCAGGAAGTCGTGGAACGCGAATTCGCCCCACTCCCGGCCGTTTCCGCTCTGCTTGTAACCGCCGAACGGCGCACCGATGTCGATGGCATGGTTGATCGACACCGTGCCGGCCCGGATCCGGCGGGCCACCGCACGGGCCTGATCCATATCAGCGCCGGAAACGTAGCCGTACAGGCCGTAGTCGGTGTCGTTGCCGATGCTGACGGCCTGATCCAGGTCGTCGTATCCCAGAATGCACAGCACCGGGCCGAAGATCTCCTCTCGGGCCACGGTCATGTCGTTGGACACGTTGGCAAAGACGGTCGGCCGCACGTAGTAGCCGACGTCGAGACCGTCGGGCCGCCCCGGGCCGCCCGCGACCAGTTCGGCTCCCTCGTCCATACCGGTCTTGATAAGCCGCTGAATCTTGTCGAACTGGGCACGGGAGGCCACCGGGCCAATCGCGGTGCGGTCGGCCGGGTTGCCGACCTTCACCTGATCGGCAGTCGCACTGGCGACCGCGGCCGCCTCCTGCATGCGCGCCCGGGGCACCAGCATCCGCGAGGGCGCGTTACAGCTCTGGCCACTGTTGAGCATCATCGACGCCACCCCACCCGCCACACTGCGAGTGAACGACTCGTCATCGAGAACGATGTTGGGGCTCTTGCCGCCGAGTTCCTGGGCGACCCGTTTGACGGTCGGTGCAGCGTTGCGGGCCACCTCGATCCCGGCCCGCGTGGAACCGGTGAAGGACACCATATCGACACCGGGATGGCTGGACAGCGCCACGCCCACGCCGGGGCCGTCCCCGTGGACCATGTTGTACACCCCGGCGGGAACACCGGCGGCCTCGATGATCTCGGTGAAGATCTGACCGGAGAACGGCGCCACCTCCGAGGGCTTGAGCACCATGGTGCAACCGGTGGCAAGCGCGGGATAGATCTTGCAGGCGATCTGGTTCAGCGGCCAGTTCCACGGCGTGATCAGCCCGCACACCCCGATCGGCTCCTTGACCACCAGGGTGGAACCACGGCTCTCCTCGAAGGAGAAGTTCTTCAGAACATCGATGGCAGTCACCAGGTGGCCCACCCCCATCTGCACCTGCGGGCCAGCCGCCAGCGACGGCGGAGCGCCCATCTCCTCGGTGACCGCCTGCGCCAAATCCGCCGACCGGCGCTGGTATTCGGCGAGCAGCGCCTGCAGCACGTCCAGGCGCTCTTCCCTGGTGCTCTGCGACCAGCCGACGAACGCCGCCCGGGCCGCCGAGACCGCCCTGTCCACATCGGCTGACGAACCGATCGCGATCCGGCCGCAGACCTGCTCGGTAGCCGGGTTCTCAACATCCAGAAGGCGCAGTTCGACCGGATCCACCCATTGACCGTCGATGTAGAACTTGAGGTATTCGCGCATGGATTCATCGTAGTCACCGCGAGTGTGACCGCGAACACGTCGGCAAAAGGCCCTCGGTGCGGAGCCCAATGGCGTGAATTACCGCGCCGACATCACTTTTCGGCAACACGAACACCAAAGACACTGGAAACTCGGCTATTTGCTGTATCGGATCGGTGTCACTGTTCGTATTAATTTGGTAATCATCGGCTTTTGCTTGCCCATCAGGGCTAATAACCCAAAAGGTGAGTCACGACACAGGGTTTGGGAAAATGACTAAACTGTGGTTAGCGTTTTTCTCATGTTTGCTCTCGCGGCATTGATGTCGCTCATCTCGCAAGTGGCCGGCACCCCTTACATTTCCGGCGGGGACACCCCGGCCGGAACGGACTGCTCCGGTCTGGCGTCGTGGGTTGCCAATGTGGCCGCCGGCCGGCCCGCCTTCGGCAGCAGGTTCAACACCGGCAATATGGAAACCGCCCTGCTGGCCCGTGGATTCCACTATGGCAGCGCCCCCAATTCGGTGGTGATCGGCTGGAACGGCGGCCACGCCGCCGTGACCCTGCCTGACGGCACGCCGGTGTCCAGCGGTGAAAGTGGTGCCGGTGTGCAGATCGGCGGCGGCGGCGCCTTCCAGCCGCAGTTCACCCACCACATGTATCTGCCGGTCGAGGCTCAGCCGATGAATACCGAGCCGGCCCCGCCCGCCGACCCCCCGCCCGCCGACCCCGCGGCACCGGCCGCCGTACCGCCGCCGGCGGCTGCACCTGCGCCGGTTCCTGGGCCGGTTCCTCCGGCAGAGCTGCCCCCGCCCCCTCCACCGGCCCATCCCGCGCCACCGGCCGATCCCGCGCCACCGGCCCATCCCGCTCCACCGGCGGATCCCGCGCCACCGGCACCCCCGGTCGAACAGGCCCCGGTCGAGCAGGCCCCGGTCGAGCAGGCCCCGGTCGAGCAGGCCCCGGTCGTCGACCTGGCGGCCCCGGCCGCCGACCTTCCCGCGGTGCCGCATCTGCCGCAGCCCTGACAACGACAACCCTGCCCGCCGGCAGTGCGCTCGTCGCACTGCCGGCGGTCTGGCGTCCCGGGGCTGGCAGTGCCCCACCCCGGCCGGGATAATCGACCGCAGAGTGGTTAATCGCACGTATCAGCGCACACAACGGGCCAGTTGGGCTCGATAAGGAGCAACCATGTCCATCGCCGAGGCGAACGCAGCGAGCACGTTCGATCAGGACGTCGCCGACACCCAGAGCTATGTCGACAGTCCGCGGTTCGCGGGGATCACCCGGCTCTACACCGCACGGCAGGTGGTCGAGCAGCGCGGCACCATCGGAGTGGACTACACCGTGGCCCGCGACGCCTCCAGTGCCTTCTACGCGCGGCTGCGTGAACTCTTCTCCCAGCGCAGATCCATCACCACCTTCGGGCCGTACTCGCCCGGCCAGGCCGTGACCATGAAGCGCTGCGGCATCGAGGGCATCTACCTCGGCGGCTGGGCCACCTCGGCGAAGGGGTCCACCACCGAGGATCCGGGTCCGGACCTGGCCAGCTACCCGCTCAGCCAGGTACCCGACGAAGCGGCGGGCCTGGTGCGCGCCCTGCTGACCGCCGACCGCAATCAGCACTTCCTGCGCATGCAGATGACCGACGAACAGCGCGCAGCTACCCCGGCCGTCGACTACCGGCCGTTCATCATCGCTGACGCCGACACCGGTCACGGCGGAGATCCCCACGTGCGCAACCTCATTCGCCGCTTCGTCGAGGCCGGGGTGTCGGGCTACCACATCGAGGACCAGCGCCCCGGCACCAAGAAGTGCGGCCATCAGGGCGGCAAGGTGCTGGTGCCCTCCGATGAACAGATCAAACGGCTCAACACCGCCCGCTTCCAACTCGACATCATGAGCGTGCCGGGGATCATCGTGGCCCGCACCGATGCCGAGGCCGCCAACCTCATCGACGGCCGGGCGGACGAACGCGATCAACCTTTCCTGTTGGGTGTCACCAATCTCGCTGTGCCGCCATATAAGTCGTGTTTCCTGGCGATGTTGCGCCGATTCCACTCCCAGGGCGTGACAGAGCTCAACGGGCACCTGCTGTACGCCCTGCCTGCCGGTGAGTACGCCGCCGCGGACGCCTGGCTGCAGAGCCGCGGCATCACCGCGGTCATCGACGAGGCGGCCGCCACCTGGACCAGCAGTCACCAGGGCTCACTGGACGTCCTGTTCGACCGAGTCGAGTCGCAGTTCGTCGACGCCTGGCAGTCCGACGCCGGCTTGGACACCTACGGCAACGCCGTCGTCGAGGTGCTGCGGTTCAAAGAAGCCGAGGGTGAGGCGCTGGCCATGAAGCCCGCGGAGTGGCTGGAGTTCGCCCGGACGGCGTCGCTGTACGAGGCGCGCACGAAGGCGGCCGAACTCGGCGTCGAGGCCCCGTGGGACTGCGAACTGGCCCGCACCCCGGAGGGGTACTACCAGGTGCGCGGCGGTATCCCCTATGCCATCGCGAAATCCCTTGCCGCGGCGCCGTTCGCGGACCTGCTGTGGATGGAGACCAAGACCGCCGACCTCGCCGACGCCCGGGAATTCGCCGAGGCCGTGCACGCGGTCTACCCGGACAAGATGCTGGCCTACAACCTCTCCCCGTCGTTCAACTGGGACACCACCGGCATGACCGATGAGGAGATGCGGGCGTTCCCCGAGGAACTGGGCAAGATGGGCTTCGTCTTCAACTTCATGACCTACGGCGGCCACCAGATCGACGGTGTGGCGGCCGAGGAGTTCGCCACCGCGCTGCGCCAGGACGGCATGTTGGCGCTGGCCCGGCTGCAGCGCAAGATGCGGCTGATCGAATCCCCCTACCGCACACCGCAAACGCTGGTCGGCGGCCCGCGCAGCGACGCCGCGCTGGCAGCCTCGTCCGGACGCACCGCTACCACGAAGTCCATGGGCAAGGGCTCCACCCAGGTGCAGCACCTGGTGCAGACCGAGGTGCCCAAGAAGCTGCTGGAGGACTGGCTGGCGCTGTGGAGCGAGCACTACAAGCTCGGCGAACGGCTGCGGGTCCAGCTGCGCCCGCGCCGCGCCGGCTCAAACCTGCTGGAGCTGAGCATCTTCGGTGACAACGAAGACGAGAAGCTGGCCGACGTGGTGTTCGACCCGATCACGGACAGGCAGGGCCGCAGCATCCTGACCGTGCGCGACCAGAACACCTACTCGGCCAAGCTTCGCCAGAAGCGGTTGATGACGCTGGTTCACCTGTGGCTGGTGCACCGGTTCAAGGCCGACGCCGTCTACTACGTGACGCCCACCGAGGACAACAAGTACCAGACCGAGAAGATGCAGACGCACGGCATTTTCAGCAACGTCAACAAAGATGTCGGCGAGATCATCGTCGCCGACATCAACGCCGCGCGGATCGCCGAACTGCTCGAACCCGACCGCAAGGCCCTGCAGAAGCTGATCCGCAAGCAGGACTAGCCGGGCGACGATCAAGCGGCGACGAAGGAGCCGCGATGAGGAGCCCGGCAAGCAGGACTAGCCGGGCGACGATCAAGCGGCGACGAAGGAGCCGCGATGAGGAGCCCGGCAAGCAGGACTAGCCGGGCGACGATCAAGCGGCGACGAAGGAGCCGCGATGAGGAGCCCGGCAAGCAGGACTAGCCGGTTTCGTTGTGGCACCGAATCTCTCGGCACCGCAAGTCTCAGTTGGTTGACGGTGGCGCTTGTGGTTGGAACGGGTCGTACCACCACCAGTCGGCGCGTTCGCCCAGCGGTCCGGGACACGGTGGCACCGCCGGTGGTGGGGTGCTGGGTGGTCGGGCCAGTGATCCGGGGTGCAGTTGGTGGCCGTCGTTGTCGGTGACGGCCA
>NZ_JBIIOV010000141.1:0-8536 GCF_044342925.1 Mycobacterium sp.
GGGCAGTCCGGGACGTTCCTGTGGGTCGACCCGGCCCGTCGGCTCGCCCTGGTGGTGCTCACCGACCGGGACTTCGACGACTGGGCCAAACCGCTCTGGCCCGCCCTGTCCGACCAGGTGTTATCCGAGTTCAACTCGGACTAGCGCAACAAGGGTCCCAAAGGGCACAATAGGCACGTACGACACAACTGCATCTTCGGAAACACCAGGTCGTTGGGGAAGACGTCCCTAGTGGAGCCGGAGGAGGCAGTGATGCGTGCGTCGAACCAGTTCGCCGACGCGACGACAGGTGTGGTTTATCTCCACGCCTCGCCCGCGGCGGTGTGCCCGCATGTCGAGTGGGCGTTGTCGTCGACCCTCGGTGCAGGGGCGAACCTCAAGTGGACTCCGCAGCCTGCCATGCCCGGGCAACTGCGTGCTGTCACCAACTGGCGCGGGCCGGTGGGCACCGGTGCCCGACTGGCCAACGCGCTGCGGTCGTGGTCGGTGCTGCGTTTCGAGATCACCGAGGACCCCAGCCCCGGCGTCGACGGTCAGCGGTTCTGCCACACCCCGCAGCTGGGCCTGTGGGCCGGTGCGATGAGTGCCAACGGCGACGTCATGGTCGGCGAGATGCGCCTGCGCACCCTGATGGCGGCCGGGGCGGACACCCTGGCGGCCGAGTTGGACACCGTGCTGGGCACGGCATGGGACGACGCGTTGGAGCCCTACCGCGACGGTGGGGACAGCGGCGAGGTCAGCTGGCTGAGCCGGGGAGTGGGTTAGGCGGGCGTCAGCCGGCTCGCACCGTCACCCGGTAGTCGTCGAGGTCGACCCGGGCCAGTTGCCGGCTGAACTGACTGGCCAGACCGGGGAACATGGTGCCGTTGTGCCCATCGGCGGTGAGATACCAACTGCTGCACCCGGAGTTCCACGTCGTGCGCCGCAGCCGCCGCTGAATCGCGGCGTTGTAGGCGTCCTGCCGGTCCCTCCGGACGTCGAGAAAGCGGATGTCCAGCTCGGCGATGAGTTGCACAGCCGCGACGATGTAGTCGATCTGCGCCTCCATGTAGAGCAGCGCGGAGTTGTGACCCGGGCCGGAGTTCGGACCGAACGTCAGAAAGAGGTTCGGGTAACCGGAGACCGAAACGCTCTTGTAGGCGTATGCCCCGCTTGACCATTCATCGGCGAGCTTGCGCCCGTCGCGCCCGGCCACGGGGAACGGCGTCCCCGTCTTGGCGACGTCGAAGCCGGTGGCGAAGACGATGCAGTCCACTTCGTGTTCGATGCCGTCGGCCGTGCGGATGCCGTTGGGCGAGATCGTCGCGATCGGCCAGGTGATGAGCTTGCAGTTGCCCTTCTGCAGCGCCGGGTAGTAGTCGTTGGACATCAGCATCCGCTTACACCCGGCGCGAAAGTCGGGGGTGAGCTGACGGCGCATCCAAGGGTCGCGGACCTGTTGGCGCAGATGGGCTTTAGCGATCGCCTGGATGGCGTCGGTAGCTGGGGTGTTCCACACCATCCCGGCCGCGGCGGCTTCGTGTCCCCAGAACCAGGCTTGCCGCGTGAGCTGTTCGGTGACCGGTAGGTGGCGGAACAGTTGTTTGGTCCAGGCGGGCTGGCGGAAATCCGGCCGCGGCAGCACCCAGCCCGGGGTGCGCTGGAACACTTTGACTTTCGCGGCCGTCTTCACCAGTTTCGGAATGATCTGCACGGCGCTGGCACCGGTGCCGATCACGGCCACCCGCTTGCCCGCCATGTCGTAGCCGTGATCCCAGCGGGCGCTGTGGATCTTGTGTCCGGTGTAGCTGTCCAGGCCCCGGATGTCCGGCCAGCTGACATTGGCCAGCGGGCCGGGCGCCAGCACCGCTGCGCGGGCGGTGTACGTGGTCCCGGAGCGGGTGTCGGCGGTCCAGGTTCCAGTGGTGTCGTCGAAGTTGAGCGCAGTGACGTCCTCGCCGAATCTGATGTGACGGTGCAGGCCGTACTTGTCAACCAGACCCTCTATGTAGCGCAGGATCTCGGCTCCACCGGAGTACGCGCGTGACCAGTGCGGGTTGGGTGCGAACGAGTACGAGTACAGCACTGACGGGATGTCACAGGCGGCGCCCGGGTAGGTGTTGTCGCGCCATGTGCCGCCGACGCGGTCACCGCGTTCGAGGATGACCAATTCGTCAATGCCGTTCTGCAGCAGTCGGATTGCAGTGCCCAGCCCGGCAAATCCGGCGCCGACGATCAGCACCGACGGGGTCGGGCTCATCGGGACACCGGTTCGTGGGTCAGCTCCTCCGACCATGACGGCGTCTTGCCGAGGATTCCGACCGGGAACCGGTCGATCACCGAACCCATTGTCTCGGCGAAGAACTGGAACGGCTGCTTCTTGTTGACAGCTGCGTCGAAGTGATACCTGATCACGTGGAAGGTAGGCAGGCGGCGGGTGTTGGCACTGCGCTTCCCGGCTTTGTCGAAGCGGCGGATGGCGTTGTAGAGCTTCTCTTCGGAAAGGCCCATCGCGGTGATGTTGGTGATCATCCGGGTCAGCAGCGGAGAGTAGATGAGCAGTCCGAGCATCACCGATGGTTGCATCAGCGTGGCGGCGCCGTCGATGAGGATTTTGCGCATCGGCCCGGCGCCGAGCATGTCGAGCACCTGGAATCCGACGGCCAGGTGCCGGGATTCGTCGCTGTTGATGTGCTGGAACACCTCATGGCACAGCGGGTCGCTGACCTCGTCAAGCAGGAACTTCACCAGCGCGCCGTCCAGGCCGGTCTCCAGAGCGGGGATGACGGTGCCGAGGGTGGCGAGCGGCATGGAGTCGGAGTAGCGGTCCAGCCACTCGATCACCAGGCGGATGTTTTTGTTCGGCACGGGCATCTCGCCGTCGGCGATCATGCCCCAGCGGTGCATCAATGCGAGCTCGGCGTTGGCGTGCCGCTGTTCCTCGGCGTGGAAGTACTCGTAAATCTGCTTCAGTTCGTCGGACGGTGCTTTGCGGGCCAGCGCAGCGAAGCCGCGCGCACCGACATTCTCGATCCACACCAGGTCGGACATGAACTCCTTGAGTTTGGGGCGCTGGTCGTCGGTGATCGCGTCGGCACCCGGTGCGCCCCAGTCGATGTCGGCCAGCGCCCACTGCTTGTCCTTGATCGTGGCCAGCATGTCGCCGTACTCGAATGCCATCGTAGGACTCCTGTCGAATCAGCGGGCGAGGCGCTCGACGACGCCGAGCGTCCGGGTGTAGGTGGCCGGAACCAGACGTTTGGCCTGCCAGATGACCTTTGCGTCGAGTTGGGGAACGACGTGCAGACGGCCCTTGTCGGCGCAGACGACCCGGCCGCTGCGGCGGGCGATCTCGATCGCGAATCCGATGCCGCTGCCGCTGCCCGCGCCCGTCACCACAGCGGCCGCGCCGGCACTACGACGACTGCCGCGGCCGGGGATGGCCAATCTCATTCTGAGGGCACCTGACACCACTGGCCGCGCATGCCACCAGTTTGGGCCCGGCCGTCCGGGATGTCAACATGGACACGTGCCAGCGAAAGCGGGAGTCTGGGGCGGGCGCACCGCCGCCGAGCGGCACGCCGAGCGCCGGCAGCGCCTGATCGACGCCGCGACCGAGATGTGGGTCGACGGCGGTTGGGCGGCGGTGACGATGCGCGGCGTGTGCGCGCGGACGTCGCTCAACGACCGGTACTTTTACGAACACTTCGCCGACCGCGACGAACTCTTGGCGGCGGTGTGGGACGGCATCAAGGACGATCTGATCGCCGACGTGGTCGCCGTCCTCACCGAGAATCCGGCCCGGCCGCCGATGGAGACTTTGGGCAAGGGCATTGCGGTGGTGGTCGAGCGGATCGCCGCCGACCCGGGCTGGGCGCAGATCATGTTCGGTCATCACGTGGGCAGCGCGGTGCTGGAGCAGCGCCGCACCGCCGTCCTGCATCAGGCCACCGACATCATGGTCAACGCCGCCAAGCCCTTTCGGAAGCCGGGCGCCGACGAACTGGCGTTGCGGATGGACGCCCTGGTCGGCATCGGCGGCTTCGTCGAACTGATGACGGCGTGGCAGTCCGGCCTGCTCGACGTCGACGCACCGGAGGTCATCGAGCATTGCAGCCGGCTGGGGGCGACCCTGGCCGCGGCCTACCTGGACACCGGCGACGACCGTGACAGCAGCGCGGACTAGCGCGCCGGCACGAGAATCCGCAACGCCGCGGGCACCGCGGAGATCTCCACGGGCAGCGGGCAGACGTAGTCGCCGTCGGCGTAGGCGTTGATCCCCGGGGAATCCACCGTCACGGTGCGAGCGCGCCGGGTGGTCACCTCGTCGAGTTCGATATGGGTGCCTTTGAACACGGTGGGGAACAGCCGGATCAGCGTGCTGCGTGACCCGGTGCGGACCATGGTGACGTCGAGCAGTCCGTCGGAGTGGTCGGCATTGGGGCAGATCAGCATCCCGCCGCCGTAGCTGCGGGTGTTGCCGAACGCCGCCAGGGTGAGGTCGGTGACGATCTCGGGCCCGCCATCGAACATCAGCCGGAAGGGCAGCGGACGCAGCTGGGACAGTTCGGCGACGATGGCCAGGTTGTAGCGCATCCGGCCATGCGGCCAGCGCATCCGGTTGACCCGGTCGCTGACCAGTGAATCGAATCCCGTTGCGGCGATGGTGCCGAACCAGGTTTCCGAGCCGTCGCCGCCGCGGATGAGCCCGAGGTCGACGGTGGTGGTGTTACCCGCTGCGACGACGTCGGCGGCCGCGGCCGGATCGCCGGTCGGGATGGCGTACTCCCGGGCGTGGTCGTTGCCGGTGCCGGCCGGAATGATGCCCAGCGGAGTGTCGGTGCGCGCCAGCGCCTGCAGGGCCAGCCGGATGACGCCGTCGCCGCCGACGACGACGACCGCGTCGGTGCCGTCCGCCACGGCGTGCCGGGCCAGTTCGAGGGCGTGTGCGGCGTCGCGGCCGACGATGGCGACAACGTCGATGCCGATCTCCTGGAACCGGGCGACGGCCCGTTCGGCGGCGTGCGGCGCGTTGCCGTGCCCGGCCATCGGATTGGTCAGGACGGTGACACGCGAGATGGACGTCACGGAATCAGTTTGCCCGGGTTCATGATTTCGGCCGGATCGAGGGTCTGTTTGACCGCCCGCAGCACCTGGACGCCCAACTCACCGATCTCGGCGGGCATCCAGTGCCGGTGGTCGACACCGACCGCGTGATGGTGGGTGATGGTGCCACCGGCCGCCACGATGGCGTCACACGCGGCGACCTTGGCGGCCTGCCACTGCTGCGCGGCGTCGCCGCGCTGCCCGGCCACGACAGTGAAGTACAAGGACGCGCCGGTGGGGTAGACGTGCGAAATATGGCACATCACAAGGGCGTTGGTGCCGCTGGCGGTGAGCGCCGACGTCAGGGCCTCGGTGACCGCGGCCTTGAGCGTGGGGACGCCTGCCCAGGCGGTTGCCGTCTCCAGGGTTTCGCACAGAGCGCCGGCTTTGAGCAGTGAATCCCGCAGATACGGCGCGTCGAAACGGCCGTTCTCCCACGCCTTCGCTGCCTGTTCACCCAGCGACGTGCCGCCGTGTGACTCCAGTACGGCACGGGTCTCGGCGTGCCGGCTCTCGGTATGCGCCGCGCTGCCCTCGAACACCGTGATGGCCAGGCAGCCGCCGGTGACGCTCTGTTCGCCGATGCTGTGGGTGGTCGCCAGATTGACGCCGGTTTCGACCTCGTCGGACAACCGCAGCACGGTCGGTCCGGTGCCGATCTGGGTGACCGCGCGCAACGCGGTGGCGCCGGTGGCGAAGTCGGGGAAGGACCAGGCTTCGTAGCGCACCGACTCGGGCACCGGGTGGATGCGGACCCGCACCCGGGTGATCACGCCGAACGCGCCCTCGGAGCCGCAGAACAGTTCGCGCAGATCAGGTCCGGCCGCCGAGGCCGGGGCGCGGCCGAGGTTCAGCGGACCCGCCGGGGTGACGACGTGCATGCCGCGGACCATGTCGTTGAACCGCCCGTAGCCGGCCGAATCCTGGCCGGAGGACCGGGTGGCGGCGAAGCCGCCGATGCTGGCGAAACGGAAACTCTGCGGGAAGTGTCCGAGGGAGAAACCGTGCTCACCGAGCAGACGCTCGGCGTCCGGCCCGGTGACCCCGGCGCCGAGTTCGGCTTCGCCGGAGACGCCGTCGATCCAGTGCAGCGCGTCGAGGCGGCGCAGATCCACCGTGACCACGGCATCGAAGTCGCCGCGGACGGGATCGACGCCGCCCACCACGCTGGTGCCACCGCCGAAGGGCACCACCGCGATGCGGTTGCGCGAGCAATAGCCCAGGATCGCCGCGACCTCGTCCTCGCCGGCCGGCAGCAGGACGGCGTCCGGGGCATCCTGGTGAAGCTGCTTGCGGCGCAATAGATCCGGTGTCGACTTGCCGCCGGCGTGCAGCAGCCGGTCGCGGTCGCCGGTTCGCACATACTGTTCGCCGAGGATCGCGGTGAGCCCGTCGAGGTGGGTCTGCGCCAGCGCCGATCGCGTGAGCTGCACCTCGTCGATTCCCGGCGCGGCGATCTCGGTGCCGGACACCCCGAGGGCCTGCTCGAGCAGCGAGCGGATCCCGTCGGACAACGGCTTGGCCAGCGCTGGGTCGCCCCAGGCGTCCCACGCCATCGGAGGCAACAGGTTTCCCGCATCAGTCTCGGCCACGGGTTACAGTATTACAGATGATGTCAATCAGTAACGCTGAGGCGGTGGACGTCGGGGACCGGATCCTGGCGGCCGCGGCCAGCTGTGTGCGCGATTTCGGCGTCGAACGGGTCACCCTCGCCGAGATCGCCCGTCGCGCCGGGGTGAGCCGACCTACGGTGTACCGGCGCTGGCCGGACACCCGGACCATCCTGGCGTCGATGCTGACCGAGCGGGTGACCGGCGCGTGGCGGGCGGTGCCCGCCCGATCCGCGGGCCGGGAAGGCGTCGTCGAGCGGATCGTGGCGGTGGCCACCCGCCTGCGCCGAGACGACCTGCTGCTGACCGTGCTGCGCTCGGCACCGGAACTGGCGATGGTCTACATCGCCGACCGGCTCGGCGCCAGCCAGCAGATTCTCATCGACCTGGTCGCCGAGGAACTGCGGAAAGCGCAGGACGCCACTACCGTTCGGCCGGGGGATCCGCGTCAGCTCGCCGCGATGGTGCTGCTCATCACCCAGTCGGTGATCCAGTCCGGCCAGATCGTCGAGCCCATCCTGACCGCCGACGCGCTGAGCGCCGAACTCACCCACGCACTGAACGGATACCTGCACCCATGACCAGGCCCTTCGATAAGCCCGGCAGTACCGCCCTCAACGCCGCCAGGCGCACCGCCGAGTTGGCCGGACTCGGCGATGGCCGCACGGTGGACGTCGTCGTCATCGGCGGCGGGATCACCGGTGCGGGGATCGCCCTGGACGCGGCCAGTCGGGGGCTGTCGGTGGTGCTGGTGGAGAAGCATGACCTGGGCTTCGGCACCAGCCGGTGGAGTTCCAAGCTGGCGCACGGCGGCCTGCGCTACCTGGCCAGCGGCAATATCGGCATCGCCCGGCGCAGTGCGGCCGAACGCGGAATCCTGATGTCGCGCAACGCCCCTCACCTGGTGCGGGCCCTGCCTCAGCTGGTTCCGCTGCTGCCGTCGATGAGCCGGGGTCAGCGAGCGCTGGTGAACGTCGGGTTCCGCGCCGGTGACCTGCTGCGCATGCTGGCGGGCACCAAGTCCTCGGTGCTACCGCGGCCGCGCCGCATCAGCGCCACCGAAGCCCTGGCCATGGTGCCCACGGTGCGACGCGACGGGCTCGACGGCGGCCTGCTGGCCTACGACGGCCAGCTGATCGACGATGCCCGGCTGGTGGTCGCGGTGGCGCGCACCGCCGCTGGACACGGCGCGACAATCCTCACCCGCGTCGCGGCCTCGCATGCCACGGGTTCGTCGGTGCGGCTCACCGACACGCTGACCGGCGAGACCCTGGAGCTGGCCGCCCGTGCGGTGATCAACGCGACCGGGGTATGGGCGGCCGAGGTCGACTCGTCGATCCGGTTGCGTCCCAGCCGCGGTACCCACCTGGTGTTCGACGCCGCCACGTTCGGCAATCCGACTGCGGCACTGACCATTCCGATCCCCGGCGAGACCAACCGGTTCGTTTTCGCCCTACCGGCCCAGCTGGGCCGGGTGTACCTGGGCCTGACCGACGAGGAGTCGCCCGGCCCGATCCCCGACGTGCCCGAGCCGACACCGGCGGAGATCGGATTCCTGCTCGACACCGCCAATACCGCGCTGCAGACGGCGCTGACCCCGGCCGACGTGACGGGTGCGTATGCGGGTCTGCGCCCGCTGATCGACGCGGGGCAGGACCGGAGGGCGGGAGCGCAGCGACCGGGGAAGGAATTTGGGCGCACGTCGGACCTCTCCAGGGACCACGCGGTGCTGGAGTCCGCGGACGGCCTGTTCAGCGTCGTCGGCGGCAAGCTCACCGAGTACCGGCACATGGCGCAGGACGTCCTCGACCGCGCGATCGGCGAGCGGGGGCTCACGGCCG
>NZ_JBIIOV010000142.1:0-8532 GCF_044342925.1 Mycobacterium sp.
CCTCATGTGCGACTGGCGGGACGGCGACGCCTGGTAGTTCGCCAAGGGCGAACGGCAACCGGATGTCCGGGTCAAGGGCGCCTACGCCGGGTCCACCGCCCAGCGCATCGCGATTAGCAGGTAACCCGCGGCACCTGAGCCGGGGCGGGCCGCCACCACCGGCGCGCGCCGGTTCATGTCCGCCGGGTGCGAGTGTCACACTTTTCGGGTGACCGTGACGGAGGCCGTGCGTTCGTCGCTTCGGCTACTGAACCGGCGCGACCGCCGATTGCTCGCACTGGCGGTCGCCACGCAGATGGCGACCTCGCTGCTGGATTTGGTCGGCGTCGCCCTGCTGGGCGTGGTGGGCCTGCTCGCGGTGGCGGCCGTCAAAGGACAACCGCCGCCGGCCAGGATGGTCGACGCCCTCTCGGCGCTCGGCGTGCACGCGTCGAACACCGCGCTCATCGCGGGGACGGCAGGTGTGGCCGCGGTGCTGCTAATTACCCGCAACGTCGTGAATCCGCTTCTGATGAAACGGATTCTGACCTTCCTTGCCCGCCGTGAGGCGTTGGTCTCGGCTCGGCTGACCCGGGAACTGCTGTCGCGCCCGCTCACCGTCATCCAGCAGCGGTCGAGCCAGCAGACCGCCGCCGCCCTGCTGGAAGGAACCTACTACGCCACCAGCGTGGTACTCGGCCAAGCGGTCATCATCGCCTCGGAAGCCACGCTGCTGACGTTGCTCGTGGCGACGCTGCTGCTGATCAATCCAGCGGTGACCGCCGTCGGTGTCGCCTACTTCGCCGCACTCGGCGGCGTGCTGCAGCGGGTCATGGGGAAACGGGCGCAACGACTCGGCGCCGAGCGGCGGCGCCTCCAGGTCGCCAGCCTGGTGACGGTGCAGGAAGCGGTCGGCGCCTACCGCGAGATCACCGTGTCCGACCGCCGGATGCTGTACGCCGGGCGGATCAAGGGTCTGCGCCGCGAGTTTGCCCAGACCCTGGCCGATCTCCAGCTCATCGCCATGCTGCCCAAGTACGTGTCCGAAGGCGGCCTGGTCCTGGGTGCCTTCGCCCTGGCCGGGATTCTGTTCGCGACGAAGAACGCCGATGTCGCCGCCGGCATGTTCGCCGTCTTCCTGGCCACCGCCACCCGGGTGATGCCGTCCATGCTGCGGCTGCAGTCAGCCACTCTGCAGGTCCGAAGCGCCTCGGCCTCGGCACTGTCCACTTACCAACTGGCCGAGGAACTCGGCCACCCCGTCGACACCGCGCACGACGAGCCGGACATCGAGAGCCTGCGGCAGGTGCTGGCGAACGGACACGCCGACTTCGTTCCGGCCGTCGCGCTCACCGACGTGACGTTCACCTACCCCGGCGCCGGTGAACCGGCTTTGAAGGGCGTCAGCCTGTCCTTCGGAGCGGGGCAGACCGTCGCCCTCGTGGGGCGCAGCGGAGCCGGAAAGTCAACCCTGGCCGACGTCGTCCTCGGTGTGCTGCAACCGGATTCGGGTCGGGTCACCCTCGGCGGACTGCCGCCCGCCGATGCGGTCCGGCGCTGGCCCGGCGGCGTCGGTTATGTACCGCAGGATGTCCTGCTCACCAACGACTCCGTCCGGGCCAACGTGGCCCTGGGGTTGCCGCCGGAGATCGTCGACGACGCGTTGGTCTGGAAATCCCTGCGCCGGGCCGAACTTGAGGAATACGTGCGCCAGCAGCCGCAAGGCCTGGACTGCGTGATCGGGGAACGCGGCCTTCGGCTGAGCGGAGGTCAGCGGCAACGTCTGGGCATCGCGCGGGCGCTGTTCAGCCAGCCACGACTACTGACCCTCGACGAGGCGACCAGTTCCCTCGACGCGGAGACCGAGCACACCATCACCACCATGCTCGACGAACTCCACGACGGCGTCACCACCCTCGTCGTCGCCCATCGGCTTTCCACCGTGCGGCACGCCGATCTGGTGGTGTACCTGCAGGACGGCGCCGTTCTCGCGACCGGCACCTTCGACGAGGTGTGTGCCAGCATTCCAGCACTTCGGCATCAGGCCGAACTCATGGGACTGCATCCCGCCTGACGATCAGGCGCCCCGCGCCGAGTCGACCGTCCTGGACAGACCTTCCCCGAACGGAACGGCCACCCGGTAGCCGAGCAGCCGTTGGGCTTTGGCGATGTCGCCGGGTGAAGAGCTGGCAGTACACCTCACCCACATGCTTCTGCAGCGCGTAGGGGGACCGCGGATTGGCGGGCATGGTCTCGACTTTGGGCAACGTCGGGCTGTGGCCATAGGCTGACGACGAAGCCGCGTAAACGACTCGCTTGACGCCGGTTTCGCGTGCAGCCATCAGTACGTTGAACGTTGCGTTGATGTTGGCGTCGTGCGACGCACGCGGCACGGCGATCGACAACGGCACCGACGGGAGGGCGGCTTGATGCAGGACCACGTCGCAGTCGCTCACAACTTCCAGTGCCCTGGCCGCGTCGGTGAGGTCACCGTTGACGAACTCCGCTCCCGCGGGCACGTTCCCGATCAGACCCGTCGACAGGTTGTCGACCACTCGAACCGTTTCGCCTCGGGCAAGCAGGGCCGCCGACAGGTGCGAGCCGATGAAACCGGCACCCCCGGTGACCAGAACTGTCACTGCACACCTCACTGGGTCTCTTCGTGAGCCGGGGGAACGGGCCGGACTTGCACAGTCCGCACGCTCCTGCTCTGCACCAGCGAATCACAGACCGAACCGCGCGCGTCTGTGTCGTCGGTCTGGGCTATGTCGGGTTGCCGCTCGCGGTGGCCTTCGGGGAGTGTGGTTTCGCCGTCGTCGGTGTCGATCTCGACGCGGACGTGTGCGACGCGATCAACAGCGGCCGGTCGCTGATCGCCGATGTGCCCGGTGCCGCGGTCGCGGATCTGGTCGCCATGGGACGGCTTCGCGCGGTGACCGACATGGCCGCTGCCGGCGCCGTGGACGCCGTCTTGATCTGTGTCCCCACACCTCTTCGGAAGCCGCGGGAACCCGATCTCTCCTATGTGGTCTCCGCGGCGCGCTCGGTGCGGGAGCAGTTACGCCCGGGCATGCTCATCGCCTTGGAGTCGACGACCTACCCGGGTACGACCGACGAACATTCTGCGCGAGATTCTCGAACAGGACGGCCTATGCGCAGGGGTCGACTTCTTCCTGGCGTTCTCACCGGAACGGGTTGACCCAGCCAACCCGGACTGGACCACACGCAACCTGCCGAAAGTGGTAGGCGGACTGACCCCCGACTGCTCGACGCTGGCAGCAGCGCTCTACGGCTGCGCGATCGAACAGATCGTGCCGGTCAGCTCACCGCGCACCGCCGAGATGGTGAAACTTCTGGAGAACACCTTCCGGGCGGTCAACATCGGGCTGGTCAACGAGCTGGCGCAGATGTGCGACCGGCTCGGGGTTGATGTGTGGGAGGTCATCGACGCCGCGGCGACCAAACCCTTCGGGTTCATGCCGTTCTATCCGGGGCCCGGACTCGGCGGCCACTGCATCCCCGTCGATCCGTCCTACCTCTCCTGGAAAGTCCGGGAGGTGGGACTCGAAGCACGCTTCATCGATCTGGCGTTCCAGGTCAACGGAGCCATGCCGCATCACGTCGTCGACAAGATCGGCGACGCGCTCAACACCCATGCCAAGGCATTCCGGGGGTCGACGGTGTTGGTGCTGGGGGTGGCCTACAAGCGCGGTGTGGGCGACGTCCGGGAATCACCGGCCCTCGACATCATGGCCCTGCTGCATGCCAAGGGCGCCGGGGTGTCCTACTACGACCCGTTCGTACCGCGTATCGATGCGCGGATGTGGGCGGGCGGAGTCGACCTGGCGTGCGTCGACTACAGCGCCGAGGTGCTGCGCGACGCCGATTGTGTGGCGGTGCTGACCGACCACCGCGGCGTGGATTACGAGGAGGTCGCCTCGGCGGCACGATTGGTGGTCGACACCCGCAATACCATTGGCGTGCGCGCACCGCACGTCTTCCGGCTCGGAGCGCCCGACCCTAGAACCTGACGCGGACGTGACGTCTCTCACACGAAAGCCCGAACCTGGCTAGCATCGGTAACGGAATCATGACTGCACAGCCACCGGAGGCCCCATGTCCAGAGCCGCTGAACTCGCCGAATTGCACCATCTGATCGGCAATCTGCGGCGGTGTGTGACCTCGCTGCAGCACCGCTACGGAAACGATCCGGCCATGCGGCGGGTGGTGATCGACACCGAGCGCATGCTCAGTGACCTGCAACTTCTGGAGATGGACGCCGGGGAACTCGAGTTGGCCAGGCACACGGCCGTGCATGCGGGCGAGAAGATTCCGGTGCCCGACACCCCCTATGACCGAGAGTTCTGGCGCGACGTCGAAGACGAGGGTCTTGGGGGCCAGGGCCGCCGCTGACCCAATTTCTGCCGACAGCGCAAACGTGGGTACTCTTCGGGACAGCTGACTCGAGAGGGATCACTGCAGATGAGCGCACCTACCGCCAATCGGCGTGCCACCGGCGTATTTTCGCCCGGCCGGGCCCAGATTTCGGAGCGCACACTGCGCACCGACAACTGGCTCAAGTCGCCGATTCTCACCAACCTCGGCTTCGCCGCGTTCATCATCTATGCGACGGTGCGAGCGTTCCAGCGTGACCACTTCTTCGTCGAGAAGTACCACTACCTGACGCCCTTCTACTCACCATGCGTGAGCGTCAAGTGCGGCGAGGCCAGTGAGTTCTGGCCGCAGATCCTGCCCGCCTCAGGGCCGCTGTCGCTGCTGCCCTACGCGCTGCTGTCGCTGCCGTTCCTGCTGCTGTTCCGGCTGACCTGTTACTACTACCGCGGCGCTTACTACCGTTCGGTGTGGCAGTCCCCGACGGCCTGCGCGGTGGCCGAACCGCACGCCACCTACACCGGCGAGTCCCGCTTCCCGCTGCTCCTGCAGAACCTGCACCGCTACTTCTTCTACATCGCGGCGCTGATCTCGGTGATCAACACCTGGGACGCAATCCAGGCGATGCACTCCCCGTCCGGCTTCGGGTTCGGTCTGGGCAACGTCATCCTGTGGGTCAACGTCATCATGCTGTGGGCCTACACCGTGTCCTGCCACTCCTGCCGGCACGTCATGGGCGGGCGGCTCAAGCACTTCTCCAAGCACCCGGTGCGGTACTGGCTGTGGGACAAGATCAGCAAGCTCAACGTGCATCACAAGAAGTTCGCATGGATCACCATCGGCACGCTGATGTTCACCGATTTCTACATCATGCTGGTAGCCAGCGGCACCATCTCCGACCTGCGTTTCATCGGATAGTTCTGCCAACACCTTGAGTAAGGACACACATGGTTGAGATCGAACGGCATCAGTACGACGTCGTCGTGATCGGCGCCGGCGGCTCCGGTCTGCGGGCCGTCATCGAGGCACGCCAGCGGGGCCTGAAGGTGGCCGTGGTGTCCAAGTCGCTGTTCGGCAAGGCCCACACGGTGATGGCCGAGGGCGGCTGCGCGGCGGCGATGGGCAACGCCAACTCCAAGGACAACTGGCAGGTGCACTTCGCCGACACCATGCGCGGCGGCAAGTTCCTCAACAACTGGCGGATGGCCGAACTGCACGCGCAGGAGGCACCCGACCGGGTGTGGGAGCTGGAGACCTACGGCGCCCTGTTCGACCGCACCAAGGACGGCCGGATCAGCCAGCGCAACTTCGGCGGCCACACCTATCCGCGGCTGGCCCACGTCGGTGACCGCACCGGCCTGGAGATCATTCGCACCCTCCAGCAGAAGATCGTCTCGCTGCAGCAGGAGGACAAGGCCGAACTGGGCGACTACGAAGCCCGCATCAAGGTCTTCGCCGAATGCTCGATCACCGAGTTGGTCCTGGACGAAACGAGCGGGGAGAAGAAGGTGGCCGGCGCGTTCGGCTACTGGCGCGAGACCGGCAAGTTCGTCCTGTTCGAGACCCCCGCGGTGGTGCTGGCCACCGGCGGCATCGGCAAGTCGTTCAAGGTGTCGTCGAACTCGTGGGAGTACACCGGCGACGGCCACGCGCTGGCCATGCGCGCCGGCGCCGGCCTGATCAACATGGAGTTCATCCAGTTCCACCCGACCGGGATGGTCTGGCCGCTGTCGGTGAAGGGCATCCTCGTCACCGAGGGCGTGCGCGGCGACGGTGGAGTGCTGAAGAACTCCGAGGGCAAGCGCTTCATGTTCAACTACATCCCCTCGGTGTTCAAGGGGCAGTACGCCGAGACCGAAGAGGAAGCCGACCAGTGGCTCGCAGAACAACGCGGATCAGCCGACGGTAAGGCACGCCGCACGCCTGACCTGCTGCCCCGTGATGAGGTCGCCCGCGCGATCAATACCGAGGTCAAGGCCGGACGCGGCAGCCCACACGGCGGCGTCTACCTCGACATCGCCACCCGCATGACTCCCGAGGAGATCAAGCGCCGGCTGCCGTCGATGTACCACCAGTTCATGGAGCTCGCCGAGGTCGACATCACCAAGGACGAGATGGAAGTCGGCCCGACGTGTCACTACGTCATGGGCGGTATCGAGGTCGACCCGGATTCCGGTGCGACGGCCACCGCCGGCCTGTTCGCCGCCGGCGAGTGCTCCGGCGGTATGCACGGCTCCAACCGGCTCGGCGGCAACTCACTGTCGGACCTGCTGGTGTTCGGCCGTCGGGCCGGGCTGGGCGCCGCCGACTACGTGCGGGCGCTGAAGAACCGGCCGGCAGTGTCGGAGGCAGCGCTCAACGAAGCCGCCGCGATCGCCCTGACCCCGTTCCACGGTCCGGAGGGCAAGGCCAAGCCGGAGAACCCCTACACCTTGCATGCCGAGCTGCAGCAGACGATGAACGACCTGGTCGGCATCATCCGCACCGGCGAGGAGATGCAGCAGGCGCTGGACAAGATCGAGGAATACAAGGTCCGCTTCCGCAACATCGAGTCCGCCGGCGGCCGCGCGTTCAACCCGGGCTGGCACCTGGCCATGGACATGCGCAACATGCTGCTGGTCAGCGAGTGCGTCGCCAAGTCGGGGCTGGCCCGCACCGAGAGCCGCGGCGGCCACACCCGCGACGACTTCCCGCAGATGGACAACCACTGGCGACGCGCGCTGGTGGTCTGCCGGTCGGCCGGCGATGACCCGGTGATGCCGGAGGTCGTGGCCACCCGTGAGGAGCAGGCGCCCATGCGCGAGGACCTGCTGGGACTGTTCGAACTCGAAGAACTCGGCAAGTACTTCACCGACGAAGAACTCGCGGCGCACCCGGGACGGAAGGGCTGACATGAGCTATCTGGCGAATCTGCGGGTTTGGCGCGGCGACGACGAGGGCGGCGGTCTGCACGACTTCCAGGTGGATGTCAACGAGGGCGAGGTCGTCCTCGACATCATCCACCGCCTGCAGGCCCAACAGGCCCCGGACCTTGCGGTGCGGTGGAACTGCAAGGCGGGCAAGTGCGGTTCCTGCTCGGCGGAGATCAACGGCCGTCCGCGGCTGCTGTGCATGACCAGGATGTCGACGTTCGATGAGGGCGAGACCGTCACCATCACCCCGCTGCGCGCCTTCCCGGTGATCCGCGACCTGGTGACCGACGTCTCGTTCAACTACGAGAAGGCCCGGGAGATCCCGGCTTTCGCGCCGCCGAAAGAACTGCAGCCCGGCGAGTACCGGATGGCGCAGATCGACGTCGAGCGTTCGCAGGAGTTCCGCAAGTGCATCGAGTGCTTCCTGTGCCAGGACGTCTGCCACACCCTGCGCGACCACGAGGAGAACAAGAAGTCCTTCGCCGGTCCGCGGTTCCTGATGCGGATCGCCGAGCTGGACATGCACCCGCTGGACACCATGGACCGCCAGCACCAGGCTCAAGACGAGCACGGCCTGGGCTTCTGCAACATCAATAAGTGCTGCACCGAGGTGTGCCCCGAGCACATCAAGATCACCGACAACGCGCTGATCCCGATGAAGGAGCGCGTCGCCGACCGCAAGTACGACCCGGTCGTCTGGCTGGGTAACAAGCTGTTCCGGAAAAAGTAAGACCGTTGGCTGAGGAGCCACGCAGACGTTTCGCGAGAAGCGCTCTGCGTGGCTCCTCACTCGTTGCGGGGCTCGTTGGGGGTTAGTTCAGCCGCCGAAAACCGCTGCGGTGGAAGACGATCGGCGACACCTCGCCGTGCACGGTGATGTCGCGGACCCGCAGGACGACGATGGTGTGGTCACCGGCCGGCACGAGCTGCTCGATGGCGCTTTCCAGCCAGACGCAGGTGCCCTTGACGAACACCGCACCCGCCTCCGACGACACGGTTTCCACGCCGGCGAACCGGTCGCCGCTCTTCACCGCCAGCGTCCGCGCGGCGTCGCGATGCGCCTCCCCGAGGACGCTGATCCCCAGGACCGGCAATCGCTCCAGCTTGGGCCAGGTCTCCGAGGCGTTGCGCACACAGAACGACACCAGGGGCGGCTCTAACGACACCGGGACGAAGGTGCTGGCCGCCATACCGAGCCGCTGCCCGTCCGCCTCCGCGGCGACGGCAATCACCCCCGACGGGAAATGGC
>NZ_JBIIOV010000015.1:0-31236 GCF_044342925.1 Mycobacterium sp.
GGTGCTCAACCGGATGATCACCGCCGAGCCCGCACTGACACTGGAGCTCGCCCGCCGCCATTACCGGGCGGCGGTCAGCCGGATCACCCAGGCCCTGCAGGTCATCTTCCCGTCAGGCTTCGCCGATCGGATCGGCGAAGAGACTGTTGGTGAACTCGCCGATACCATCTGGCGGTACGCGATGCTGCTGCTGCTGTTGCCCAGTGCCGAACCTATCGAAACAGCCGATGAGATAAGGGCTTTCGCCACCAAGCACTTCCTGCCGAGCCTGTCGGCGGCGCTGCGCGCCGATCCGGCTACGGTCACCCCAGTCTGACCGTCAACGCACCTTTGCCGACGGACTCCACCAGGTTCGGACAGCGCTGCCGCAGCGCCTCGAGCAGCCGCATCCGCAGCGTGAATTCGGCTGCGGCGCAATGTTCGCAGGCCCCGCCGAGCCGCACGGAGACGTCGTCGCCGTGTCGCTCGGCCGTCACGCTGCCGCCGTGCGACCGCACGAAGTCGCCCACCGAGCCGGCGAGCAGGTCGGCGGTCACGCGCATCAGCACCTCACCGGGTGCGGGGTCCACGCGCCACCCGTCCGGCTCACCCAGGGCTTCGCGTAGCGCGGACTGCACACCCACGCCCACCCCGGCCCAGGACCGGCCCTCGGGAACCCACAGCCACACCGCGCCGTGCTCGGTCAGCGCGTCGGACAGCGTTGCGTCGCGCAGCATGTCACCGAGCCGGCCGGGGGCCTCGCGGACCCGTCCCGCCGGCACCAGGCCCGGCGGTACCACCCAGCGCACGGCGCGGTCGTCGCCGGGGACCCGTTCGGCATGGATGCCGATCATCGTCACACCAGGGCGACGACGGTGCGGGCGGCGAACGCCAGGAGCCAGGCCAGGGCGAACATGTAGCTGAACGCCAGCGCCGGCCATTTCCACGAGCCGCTCTCGCGGCGCAGCACCGCCACCGTCGACATGCACTGCAGCGCATACATGAAGAACACCAGCAGCGCGGCGATGGTGGGCGCGTCGAACAGGGGTCGCCCGGCGTCCGGCCCGGTCTGCACCGTCATCTGCCGCAACGCCTGTGCGGGGTCATCCGGATTTTCCGCGGCGGCCACCTGGCCCAGCGTGGCGACGAACACCTCGCGGGCGGCCAGCGAGGACAGGATGCCGATGTTGATCCGCCAGTCGAACCCGAGCGGTTCGAAGACGGGCTCCACCGCCCGGCCGACCGAGGCGGCGTAGGAGTGGTCGATGACGTAGGCGCCGACGGCGGTGGAGTCGCCGGTGTCGACGCCGGCGGCGGTCAGTTCGGCGTCTGAGCGCAGCGGGAGGTTGAGCAGCACCCAGAGCACGACCGTCGTGGCCAGGATGATCGAGGTGACCTTGCGCAGGAAGGCCGACGTCGCCGTCCACACCTCGGCGGCCACGTTGCGCAGCCGCGGCACCTGGTACGGCGGCATCTCCATATAGAACGGCAGTGTCGGTCCGCTGCGGGCGGCGAACTTCTTGAACACCGCGGCGGTGGCCATCGCCGACAACGCGCCGAACAGATACAGCGCGAACATCACCACGCCGCGAGCGTTGAAGACGCCCACTCTGGCATCCGACGGCAGCAGCAGGCTGACCAGCAGGATGTACACCGGCAGCCGGGCCGAGCAGGTCATCAGCGGCGCGCCCATCATGGTGGCGAGCCGGTCTTTGGCCGACGGCAGCGACCGGGTGGCCATGATGCCGGGGATGGCGCAGGCAAACGACGACAACAACGCCACGAAGGCGCGGCCTTCCAGGCCGGCGCGGGCCATCACCCGATCCATCAGGAACGCCGCTCGGGCGAGGTAGCCGGTGCCCTCCAGTAGCGCGATGAGGACGAATAACAGCGCGATCTGCGGCACGAACACCAGCACGCTGCCCACGCCGCCGATCACCGCCTGCGACAGGAACGCCGACAGCAACGGCACGTGGACGTGGTCGGCCACCAGTTGTCCGAGCCAGCCGAAGAAGGTCTCCACATAGTCCTGTAACGGAGCTGCGACGGTGAAGATCGTCTGGAAGAACACGAACATCGTCAGCAGGAAGATCGCGGTGCCGATCACCGGGTGTAGGACGAGCGAGTCGATCCGGTGCGTGCGTTTGTCGATCTGCGGCAGCTGGTAGCCCGATGACTCCAGCACCGAGTCGACCCATCCGGTGACCTCCGCCGGGTCGGTGGGCGGCGGCACCACCGGGGCGGTCCAGGTGTCGACGCGCGCCATCACATGGCGCAGATCGGCCAGGCCGTCGCGGTGTCCGGCGACCGCGGTCACCACCGGCACGCCCAGCGCCCGGGTGAATCGGGCGATGTCCAGGCGGCCACTGCGGCGGGCCAAATCGTCGGTGAACGTCAGCACCACGCAGATCGGCAGCCCGGTCTGCTGCAGTTGGGCCAGCAGTCCCAGCGAGCGCCGCAACGTCGTCGCGTTGAGCGTCACTAGCATGGCGTCGGGCACATCGACGCCGGTGTTGGTGCCGTCGGTGTCGAGCACGTCCACCACGATCTGCTCGTCGGGGCTGATCGGGTCCAGGCTGTAGGTGCCCGGCAGGTCCTCGACAGCGACGGTGTCGTGATCGCCCAGCCGTGTGGTTCCCTCGTAGCGAGCGACGGTGACGCCGGGGTAGTTGCCGGTCTTTGCGTGCAGACCGGTCAGCGCGTTGAACAGGGTGGTCTTGCCGGAGTTAGGACTGCCGACGACGGCGAACCGGGTCAGGCCGACGTGCGCGGTGGTGGTACCGCCGGCGCCTCCGCAGTGGTCGTGAGCGCCGCTCACCGCGATCCGATCCCGGTCCCGCCGACGTCGACATGGATGCTGCGGGCCTGGGCGGTGCGCAAAGCGATCTCGTAGTCGCCCACCCGATAGATCACCGGGTCGCGCAGCGGAGCGCGCCGCACCATCGCCACCTCGATTCCCGGCACCAGGCCCAGGTCGAACAGGCGTCGCGCCGAGCTGGGTTCGACCTCGTCGTCGTAGCCCACGACGGTCGCGCGCTGGCCTCGCTGCAGGTCGGCCAGCGTCGGCCGGGCCCGGCCGTCCCCGTGTGGCATGTGCCCCGCTGCCAGCGGCCGCGCGCGCATCCGATCGGAGACCGAGGACATGAGGTTAGGGTAACTTAACAAAATCTCGCTTGTCGCCCGCGCGCTCGTGGAAAGGGACTTTGGTCCCCGGCCCACCCTGTGGTTGACCACCTGGATCCGGCTGGGACACTGGTGGTCATGATCGAGCAGGCAGCGTCATCGATCGCATCCGCGCGGTTGTTCGCTCAGGCGTGCACGGTGATTCCCGGTGGGGTGAATTCACCGGTCCGGGCGTTCAACTCCGTCGGTGGCACGCCCCGCTACATGGCCTCCGGGCGGGGTTGCTGGCTCACCGACGCCGACGGCAACCGCTACGTCGATCTGGTCTGCTCCTGGGGGCCGATGATCCTGGGACATGCTCATCCCGCGGTGGTCGAGGCGGTGCAGAAGACCGCGGCGGGTGGGCTGTCGTTCGGGGCCCCCACTGCCGGTGAGACCGAACTGGCCGCGGAGATCATCGCGCGGGTGAAGCCGGTGGAACGGGTGCGCCTGGTCAACTCCGGCACCGAGGCCACCATGAGCGCGGTGCGGTTGGCCCGCGGGTTCACCGGGCGCCCCAAGATCGTCAAGTTCTCCGGCTGCTACCACGGCCATGTCGACGCACTGCTGGCCGACGCGGGATCCGGCGTCGCCACCCTGGGCCTGCCCTCCTCGCCGGGGGTCACCGGCGCCACTGCCGCCGACACCATCGTGTTGCCCTACAACGACATCGCGGCCGTCGAGGAGTCCTTCGCGGCGTTCGGCGACAGTATCGCCGCGGTGATCACCGAGGCCTGCCCGGGCAACATGGGTGCGGTCGCCCCGCTGCCCGGCTACAACGCAGCGCTGCGCCGGATCACCGCCGAGCACGGCGCTCTGCTGATCGTCGACGAGGTGATGACCGGCTTCCGGATCAGCCGATCCGGTTGGTACGGCGTGGATCCCGTCGACGCCGACCTGTTCACCTTCGGCAAGGTGATGAGCGGGGGCCTGCCGGCCGCGGCCTTCGGCGGCCGCACCGATGTGATGGAACGCCTGGCGCCGTTGGGGCCGGTGTACCAGGCGGGCACCCTATCCGGGAACCCGGTCGCGGTGGCGGCCGGCCTGGCCACACTGCGACATGCCGACGACGCGGTCTACGCAGCGCTGGACGCGAACGCCGACCGCCTCGCCGGGCTGCTGTCCGAGTCGCTGAGCGCCGCCGGCGTGGTGCACCAGGTGGCCCGCGGCGGCAGCTTCCTGTCGGTGTTCTTCACCGATGAGCCGGTCGGTGATTTCGCCGCCGCCCGGGCCAGCGACACCTTCCGGTTCCCGCCGTTCTTCCACGCCCTGCTGAACGCCGGGGTGTACGCGCCGCCGAGCGCCTTCGAAACCTGGTTCGTATCCGCAGCTTTGGACGACGACGCCTTCGACCGGATCGCCGCGGCCCTGCCGGCCGCGGCCCGTGCCGCCGCGGAAGCGGGCGCTTCATGAATCGGATCCCCGCCGGCCGGACCGCCGCCCCAGGGCCGGCCGCGAGCGGCCGGACCATCGTCCACGTCATGCGCCACGGCGAGGTGCACAACCCCGAGGGCATCCTCTACGGCCGCCTCCCGGACTACCACCTCTCCGAGCGGGGCCGGGCGCAGGCCGAGGGGGTGGGCGAATGGCTGGCCAAACGCGACATCATCTATGTCGTCGCCTCCCCGCTGGAGCGGGCCCAGGAGACCGCCGCACCCATCGCGGCCAAACACGACCTGCCCATCCACGTCGACGATGCACTGATCGAGTCGCACAACGTCTTTCAGGGCAAGCGAGTGTCACCGGGCGACGGTGCCCTGCGCGACCCGCGCAACTGGCGGCATCTGCGCGATCCGCGCAAGCCCTCCTGGGGTGAGCCCTACCAGGAGATCGCCGCACGGATGAAGAGCGCTCTGCACCGCGCCCGGGAGAAGGGGTTAGGCCACGAAGCGGTGTGCGTGAGCCATCAGCTGCCCGTCGAGACCCTGCGCCGGGCGATGAACGCCGAACCGCTGCATCACTTCCCGACCAAACGGATGTGCAACCTGGCATCGGTGACGTCGTTCTACTTCGACGGTGCCGACTACGTCGGGTGGGGATATTCGGAGATCGCGGGCCGGTGAACCGCCTCATTTCGGTCGTCATCAGTGGGGTCGCCGCGGCGGCTGTGCTCCTAGCCGGCTGCTCTACCGGCGACGACGCCGTCGCGCAGGGCGGCACCTTCGAATTCGTCGCGCCCGGTGGAAAGACCGACATCACCTACGATCCGCCGCAGACCCGTGGCAGGCCGGGGCCGCTGTCCGGGCCGGATCTGATGGATACCGGCCGCACCATCTCACTGACGGACTTCGCCGGCAAGATCGTGGTGATCAACGTCTGGGGTCAGTGGTGCGGACCGTGTCGCGCCGAGGTCGCCGAGCTGGAGAAAGCCTATGAGGCCACCAAGGCGCAGGGCGTGGCGTTCCTGGGAATCGACGTGCGCGACAACGACATCGACGCCCCGCGGGACTTCGTCATCGACCGCAAGATCAGCTACCCGTCGATCTACGACCCGGCGATGCGCACCATGATCGCCTTCGGCGGCAAGTACCCCACCACGGTGATCCCCTCCACGGTGGTGCTGGATCGAGAGCATCGGGTCGCGGCGGTGTTCCTACGCGAGCTGCTCGCCGAGGATCTGATCCCGCTGCTGCAGCGGCTGGCAGCCGAACCGGCGCCGGGTACGCCGTGACCGGCCTGGCCGAGACCGCCGCAGCCGGGCCGCTGTTCGTGGCGCTGGGCCTGTGCGTGCTGGCCGGGTTGGTGTCCTTCGCTTCTCCGTGCGTGGTGCCGCTGGTGCCCGGCTACCTGTCTTACCTGGCCGGGGTGGTCGGTGCTGCCGACGATGGTGCCGTGGTCGGCGCTGCCGACGATGCGGCCCGGCCCGGCGCCGCCGGTATCGGTACCCGTCAACGCTGGCGGGTGGCTGGATCGGCACTGTTGTTCGTCGCCGGATTCACGGTCGTCTTCGTGCTCGGGACGGTGGCGGTACTCGGCATGACCACAACGTTGATCACCAATCAAATTGTGCTGCAACGCATCGGCGGGGTGCTCACCATCATCATGGGGCTGGTCTTCATCGGCTTCATTCCCGCGCTGCAGCGTCAGGCGCGGTTCACCCCGCGGCAGTGGGCCGGGCTGGCCGGGGCGCCGCTGCTCGGGGCCGTCTTCGGCTTGGGCTGGACACCCTGTCTCGGGCCGACGCTGACCGGGGTGATCGCGGTTGCGTCAGCCACCGACGGCGCCAGCGTGGCGCGCGGGGTGGTTCTGGTGATCGCCTACTGCCTCGGCCTGGGCATCCCCTTCGTCCTGCTGGCGCTGGGCTCAGGCTGGGCGGTCAACGCGTTCGGCTGGCTGCGGTGGCACAGCCGGGCCATCCAGATCTTCGGCGGTGTGCTGCTGATCGCCGTCGGCGTCGCGCTGGTGACTGGCGTCTGGAACGACTTCACCTCCTGGGTCCGCGACGCCTTCGTCAGCGACGTGAGGCTTCCGATCTGATGACCACAGCCCCGCCCGTGGAGGTCCACGTCCCCGACGCACCCAGGCATGGCGGGCGTCTGCGCCCGCTGCTGTTGAAACCCTGGCGCGCGCTGACCTCCATGGGCACTGCGCTGGTACTGCTGTTCCTGCTCGCGCTCGGCGCCATCCCCGGTGCCCTGTTGCCGCAACGCAGCCTCAACGAGTCCAAGGTGCAGCAGTACCTCGGCCAGCATCCGGTTCTGGGCCCCTGGCTGGACCGGCTGCAGATGTTCGACGTGTTCTCCAGCTTCTGGTTCACCGCGATCTATGTCCTGCTGTTCCTCTCGCTGGTGGGTTGTCTGACCCCCCGCATCGTCGAGCACTTCCGTAGCCTGCGGGCCACCCCGGTGCCCGCGCCCCGCCGGCTCGAACGGTTGCCCCGGCACGCCAGGATGACCGTGACCGGAACACCGGCCGAGGTGGCCGCCCGCATCGACGGGCACCTGCGGGGCTGGCGGCGCGTCACCCGGACCAACGGCGACGAGGTCGAGGTGTCCGCCGAGAAGGGTTACCTGCGGGAGCTCGGCAACATCGTCTTCCACTTCTCCCTGCTGGGCCTGCTGGCCGCCGTCGCCGTCGGAAAGCTGTTCGGCTACGAAGGCAACGTCATCGTGCTCGCCAACAGCGGGCCGGGGTTCTGCTCGGCCACCCCGGCCGCCTTCGACTCCTTCCGCGCCGGCAACAACGTCGACGGCACCTCGCTGTACCCGATCTGTGTGCGAGTCAACGATTTTCAGGCGCTTTACCTGGAGACCGGGCAGGCCACCTCGTTCGCGGCGAACATCGACTACCAGGCCGGCGCCGATCTGGCGGACGGCACCTGGCGGCCCTACCGGCTGGAGGTCAACCACCCGTTGCGGGTCGGCGGTGACCGGGTCTATCTGCAGGGGCACGGCTACGCCCCCACCTTCACCGTGACCTTCCCCAGCGGGCAGAAGCGAACGCAGACCATCCAGTTCCAGCCCGACAACTCCCAGACGCTGCTGTCCTCGGGCACCGTCCGCTTCGATCCGCCGCCCGGGCTGTACCCGGCCGATGAGCGGCGCAAGCACCAGATCGCCATCACCGGCCTGTTCGCCCCCACCCAGCAGATGGACGGCAAGCTGCTGTCGTCGAAGTTCCCCGCGATGAACGACCCCGCGGTGGCGGTCGACATCTATCGCGGTGACGCCGGACTGGACACCGGGCGGCCGCAGTCGCTGTTCAGGCTCGACAACCGGCTGATCGAGCAGAAGCGGCTGACCAAGCTCAAGCGGGTCAACCTCTCGCTGGGCCAGGACGTCCGCCTGGACGACGGAACCACCGTCCGTTTCGACGGCGCCACCCCGTTCGTCAACCTCCAGGTCTCCCACGACCCGGGCCAGTTCTGGGTACTGGTGTCGGCGCTGACCATGATGGCCGGTCTGCTGGTCTCACTGGTAGTGCCGCGGCGGCGGGTGTGGGCGCGGATTAGACCCGGCGGGCAGGAGCGCAGCGACATGGGGATAGATCCCGGCGGGCAGGAGCGCAGCGACACGGGGATAGATCCCGCCACTCCAGGTACCGTTAATGTCGAGTTGGGCGGGCTTGCCCGCACCGACAACTCGGGGTGGGGCGAAGAGTTGGAGACGCTTGCCCGCCGGCTCGGTTCCGTTGCGGAGGATTGATGAACACCGAACACATCGATATCGGCCTGGCCCGGTATTCGGACTGGGCCTTCACCGCGTCGGTCGTCGTCCTGGTCCTGGCGCTGCTGATGCTGGCGATCGAGCTCGCCTCCAGCCGCGGGCGCCGGGTCGAGGAACGGGAGCTGGTCTCTGCCGGCGGGGTGGCCGTGGACGACAACCGCCCCGGCGTGGTCGTCGAGGCCGGCACGACACCGGTGGCCGAACGCATCGGCTCCGCCGGGCTCAATCTGGTCTACCTGGGCATCGGGCTGCTGCTGGCCTGCATCGTGCTGCGCGGCCTGGCCACCGCCCGGGCGCCATGGGGCAACATGTACGAGTTCATCAACCTGACCAGCTTCTGCGGTCTGGTGGCGGCCGCGATCGTGCTGCGCAAGCCGCAGTACCGCGCGCTGTGGGTGTTCGTCCTGGTGCCGGTCTTGATCCTGCTCACCATTTCCGGCAAGTGGCTCTACACCAACGCCGCGCCGGTGATGCCCGCGCTGCAGTCCTACTGGCTGCCCATCCACGTCTCGGTGGTCAGCCTGGGCTCAGGGGTGTTCTTGGTCGCCGGTGTGGCCAGCATCCTCTTCCTGCTGAAGATGTCGAAGTATGCCGAGCCCGGCAGGACCGGCGTCCTGGCCGGGATCGCCTCCAAACTCCCCGACGCCCAAACCCTCGACCGCATCGCGTACCGCACCACGATCTTCGGATTCCCGGTGTTCGGCTTCGGCGTCATCTTCGGGGCCATCTGGGCCGAGGAAGCCTGGGGCCGCTACTGGGGTTGGGACCCCAAGGAGACGGTGTCCTTCATCGCCTGGGTGGTCTATGCGGCGTACCTGCACGCCCGATCGACGGCAGGCTGGCGCGACAAGAAGGCGGCCTGGATCAACATCGCTGGCTTCGTGGCGATGGTGTTCAACCTGTTCTTCATCAACCTCGTCACCGTCGGGTTGCACTCCTACGCCGGAGTGAACTGACGTCGGTCTGACTGCCCGGCTTATCCTCGGGACTGCCGTCCCGCATCGTCTCCGGGCTAGCGCGGGTTGTTGTCTCCGTGGCTGAGCCGCCACAGGAATTCTGGGTCGTCATCGGGACCGATAACGCGTTTTGTGGGGCGGCTGGCGTTGGCGCGCATCGCCCGCAGCGCGACAAACGTCAAGCCGCAGACGAGCAGGATGAGCAGCAGGTAAAGCACCGGTAACCTCCTTGTTCCGAATATACGCGCGTCGGTAGGCTTTCCGCCGTGACGGACGAACAGGTTGGCGGTACGAAGGGCGCGATGGTGCGCGACGTCGTGGTCTACACACTGGCGCGAGTACTTCTAGTGGGGGTGTTGACGGCGGCGATCTTCGCCGCGGCCGGGGTGATCGGCGTCGAGGTTCCCCTCGTGGTGGCGATGCTGTTCGCGATCATCATCGCGCTGCCGCTGGGCATCTGGCTGCTGGCACCGCTGCGGCGCCGGGCAACGACCGCAATCGCCGGGGTGGACGAGCGCCGCCGCCTCGACCGCGAGCAGTTGCAGGCCCGGTTGCGTGGCGAGGAGCCGACGAAGTAGCTCAGCCGAAGGCCAGCGCCACGGCGACCGCGACCGACCACACCAGCATGGTGAGCCCGGTGTCACGCAGGACTGGAATGAGGTCCCTGCCGCCGGCGCCGCGCCGCACCGGACCGGCAGCCTTCACCGCCAGCGGCACGGCGAGCAGGCCCAGCGCGCACCACGGCGTGGCACGCATCAGCACCAGGGTCAGCAGCCCGGCCATTCCCAGCAGCGACAGGTAGAACACCCGGGTGCGAGCGTCCCCGAGACGCACCGCCAGCGTCATCTTCCCGGCCACCCGGTCGGTGGGAATGTCGCGCAGGTTGTTGGCTACCAGCACCGCCGACGACAGCGCCCCGACCGCCACTGCGGCCGCGGCACCTACCCAGTCGACCCGCAGCGCCTGGGTGTACTGCGTGCCGAGCACCGCCACCAGGCCGAAGAAGACGAACACGGCGATCTCGCCGAAACCCGCGTAGCCGTATGGCCGCGAGCCGCCGGTGTAGAGCCACGCCCCGGCGATACACAGCGCACCCACGGCGATCAGCCAGGGCGCGCTGACCAGCGCGAGCGCGACACCCGCGGCCGCTCCCACGCCGAGACTCACCACCGCCGCTGTCAGCACGGCGCGCGGGGAAGCCAGCCGTGCGCCGACCAGACGCAGCGGACCGGCGCGCTCGTCGTCGGTGCCTCGAATGCCGTCGGAGTAGTCGTTGGCGTAGTTCACACCGATGATCAACGCCAACGAAACCAGCAGCGCCAGAAGGGCTTTCCACCACACGGCCGATCCCAACCATGCGGCCGCCCCGGTGCCCGCGATCACCGGTGCGACGGCGTTGGGCAGGGTGCGTGGTCGCGCACCTTCGATCCACTGCGCCACGGTGGCCATCGGACTCACAACCCGCCGACGAGGTTCAGCGCCATCGCAATGATGAAGGTCCCGAACACGTAAGACATCATGCCGTGCGACAGAACGGTCATCCGCAGCTTTCGGTTGCTCAGGCCATTGTCGGGCACCGAATAACACATCCCGATCGTGAACGCGACGTAGGCGAAGTCGAGGTACGTGGGTAGATCGCCGTCGAAGTCCATTCCGGGCCGCTTCGGGTCCGGGGCGTTGTAGTAGAGCCGGGCGTATCGCAGCATGTAGACGGTGTGCACGACCAACCACGAGCCGAAGACACTGAGGATGCCGACGATCCCAGCCGCCAGATCCGGTTTGTTCCCGGAGGTGGCGTAGAGCAGGTAGCCAACCCCCGCGATGCTGGTCAGGCTGGCGGCCATGACCAACAGATGGGAGACGTGTCGGGTTCCGTCCCGCTCATAGTGCAGCGCGTGCTGACGGGTCGCCGCTGCGTCCATCCGCCAGATCACCGCCCAGGTCCACGCCAGGAATATCACTGAAGCGGTGATCCAACTGGCCGCCGGTGCGTAGTGCGACAGGCCCTTCGACGCTGTCGCCGCAGCCATACCGAGTCCGGCGATCAGGGCGGTTGCCACCCGGAACGCCACCGGCCCCCGGGACCCGAGTACGTCACGCAGCATCACAGGCCAAAGTCAATCATTCCCAGAGCCCGGGGATACTGGACTGTGTGAAGACAGAGATTTGTGATCAGTTCGGCATCGAGTTCCCGCTCTTCGCCTTCAGTCACTGCCGCGACGTCGTCGCCGCGGTGACCAACGCCGGCGGGTTCGGTGTTCTCGGCGGTGTGGCCTTCCGTCCCGATCAACTCGAACAGGAACTGACCTGGATCGACGAGCATGTCAACGGCAAGCCCTACGGCGTGGACATCATCGTTCCCGCCAAGTACGAGGGCAAGGGCGAGAACCTCACCCGCGATCAGCTCGCCGAGCGGATTCCCGCGGAGTACCGCGACTTCATCAACGAACTTCTCCAGACCCACGACATCGACGCCGAAGAGCTGCGCGTCGGCTCCTCGGCGCTGGGCGGCGATACCGGCAAGGGCCTGCTCGACGTCGCGCTCAACCACCCGATCACGATGATGGCCAACGCCCTCGGCGTGCCACCGGACTACATGATCCAGGCTGGCAAGGAGCGCGGCATCCCCGTCGCCGCACTGGTGGGCGCCAAGGAGCACGCGATCAAGCAGGTGCAGGCCGGGGTGGACCTGATCGTGGTGCAGGGCACCGAGGCGGGCGGGCACTGCGGAGAGGTGACGACGCTGGTGCTCATCCCCGAGGTGCTCGACGCCATCGCCGAAATCCCCGGCGGCAAGGACGTTCCCGTGCTCGCCGCCGGCGGCATCGTCACCGGCCGGCAGATGGCGGCCTGTGTGGCGATGGGTGCCGCCGGCGCCTGGACCGGCTCGGTGTGGCTGACCACCGAGGAGGCCGAGACCGCGCCGTACACCAAACAGAAAATGCTGGAGGCGTCCTCCCGCGACACCGTCCGCTCGGCCGGCCGCACCGGCAAGCCGTCGCGGCAGCTGCGATCGGACTGGACCGATGCCTGGGCGCCGAATCCCAAGGGCCGCCAACCCCTGCCGTTGCCGCTGCAGGCCATGATCGCCGAACCGGCGCTGCGCCGGATCGACAAGCTGGCAGCCAGCGGTCACCCCGGTGCGCAGGCACTCTCGACCTACTGGGTGGGTCAGGGCGTCGGCTTGATGAACAAGATCAAGCCCGCCCGTGAGGTCGTCCTCGAGTTCATCGAGGACTACGTCAACGCTGCTGAGCGGCTGTTCCGCACACTCGACGACTAACACGCGGGTGACGGCTGCCAAGCCCGGCCCGATTCCGGTCACCGTGATCGGCGGCTACCTCGGCTCCGGTAAGACGACGCTGCTCAACCAGCTGCTCAGCCAGACCGTCGGCCAGCGGATCGCGGTTCTGGTCAACGACTTCGGTGACATCGGGATCGACGGCGACTTGATCGCGGCCGCCGACGGCGACACCATCACCCTGACCAACGGCTGCGTGTGCTGCCGGATCGGCAGCGACCTGATGACGGCACTGTGGTCGGTCCGCGATCGCCAAGACCCGCCGGAGCACCTGATCATCGAAGCCAGCGGTATCGCCGACCCCGCGCCGATCGCCCATCACGGCGGCCGTCAAGGCTTTCCACGCCCGCAAGCTCAACGTGCACTGCCACGGCAACGGCAACGGCGCGGGGGAGGTGTTCATCGACGCTGTGGAGGAGGTGTTGCGCACTGACGCCTGGCTGGATCACCGGCATGTGCTGCAGCACTCCCAGATGACCACCGCCGCCCAGTACCGGCGGATGGGACGGTTGGGCATCTGCGCCAACATCTTCACCAACCACATCTGGTACTGGGGCGACCAGCATTACGAATTCACCATGGGCCCGGAGCGCACCCGCGGGATGTGGGCGTGCCGAACGGCATTGGAATCAGGCGTGCCGCTGTCGTTCCACACCGACTCCGGGGTCACCCCTGTCGGTCACCTGATGACGATGTGGTGCGCGGTGAACCGGGTCACGCCCAGCGGCCGGGTGTTGGGCGACTACGAGAAGATCACGCCGTATGAGGCGCTGCACGCCGCCACCATCGGTGGTGCGTTCCAGTTGCACATGGACCATGAGATCGGTTCCATCGAGGCCGGGAAGTCCGCCGACTTCGCGGTGCTGGCGGAGTCGCCGCTGGACGTCGATCCGCTGGCCATCCGCGATATCGAGGTGTGGGGAACCGTGGTGGGCGGCGAGGTGTTCCAGGCCGAGTCCGGCTGACGTCGAGTGAGGCATGGGAACCCGCGTCGACCTCCGAGCACCCGAATTGCCGTCAACCCGACGACGCTATGGACAACCTTTCCGGCCTGAAGTCTGTTCCAGTACTGCCGATTTTGGCCCGGGCATGGCCGTGGCCGGTGGCTTGGAAGATGACTCGTCGGGATATCTGCACAGCATGGTCGGCGAAGCGCTCGTAATAGCGGCTCAGCAAGGTCACATCGACCGCGGCGGTCGTACCGTACACCCACTCACGGTCAACCATGACGGTGAACAAATGGCGGTGCAGATCGTCCATCGCATCGTCGGCCTGACGGATGTAGCGAGCCCGGCCGAGGTCATGGGAAACGATCACCTGACGGGCGTTGTCGCCCAATTCGATGGCAATGCGCCCCATTTCGGCGAAGTAGCCCTGCACTTCCTCTGGTACCGCGCACCTCGGGTGGCGGCGCCGTGCGGCTTCGGCCACATGGAGCGCAAGCGCACCCATGCGTTCGAGGTCCGCCACGATCTGGATCGAGCCGACGACTTCCCGGAGATCGCGTCCCATCGGCGCATGCAAAGCCATCAGCGCGAAACTCGCTTCCTCGGCTCTGACACTGGCGGACCTGATGTTTTCGTGTTCGCCGATCACACGCTCTGCCGAGTGCAGATCGGCCCGAAGGAGAGCCTGGGTTGCGCGTTCCATCGCGGTTGCCGCCAAATGGCACATGTCGACCAATTGACCGGTTAGACCTGCGAGTTGAGCGCCATACGCGGACCGCACCCTAGCAAAGCTAGTAACACTAGGAAACCAGTCCACTGAAACTGTATGAACACGGCATGAATGTTGTTACGCCGCAGCGCCGGTAATCAGAGCCAGTGGTTGCGGCGGAACTTTGCGTAGATCGTCGCGCAGACAACCGCGATCACGGTGAGAACGGCGGGATAGCCCCATCGCGAGGCTAGTTCGGGCATGTGAACGAAGTTCATCCCGTAGACACCCGCGATCATCGTCGGCACAGCCGCGATGGCCACCCAGGCCGAGATCTTTCGCATATCGACGGTCTGCTGCAGGCCGGTTCTGGCGATGGCGGCCTCGACCAGGCCGGACAGCATGTCGTCGTAGGCGACGATCTGATCGGCCGCTTGGGCTTGACCATCGGAGACGTCACGCAGGTAGCTTCTGATCTCACGTTGTAGCAGGTCCGTGTGTTCAGTGGTTAACTCCCGCAGCGCGACGCCGAGAGGTCCGATCGCTCTGCGAAGTTCAACAACATCGCGCTTCAGAAGGTAGACCTGCTGGATTCCTGGCGATGGCACCGGTGAGAACGCCTGCTCCTCGGCGTCGTCGATATCGTTTTCCAGCGGAGCGATCGCGGACAGATAGTGATCGACGGCATGGCCGATGATCGCCTGCATGACGGCGTAAGGCCCAAGGCCGAGTTCCTTGCGTTCGGTTTCCAGCCGACTTCGCAGACCGGAGAGCCCATTATGGTCACCATGGCGCACCGTGATGACGAATTCCGGTGCGACGAAGATCATGATCTCGCCGGTCTCGGCGATACGCCGGGCCGTTGCCACGGACTCAGTCGCCATGTAGTGGACGGTCTTCACCACAACGAACAGTAGGTCGTCGTAGCGTTCCACTTTTGGTCGTTGCACGGCTTGGACGGCATCCTTGACCGCGATGGGATGCAAATCGAAGCTGTCCGCGACACAGGCCATTTGGTGTTCCGTCGGCTCCCGCAAACCTAACCAGAGAAACGCCCGCTTTCCCTCGTCGTTGAGCACTCGAACCTCTGCCAGTGCCCTGTCGTAAGCGTGATCTCCCGGAAGGCGAACCCCGTCGACGTAGATCGCGCAGTCCACGACGGCGTCCTCGACTGGAGCCGGATAAGCGGCTGATGCGTCTTCCGTGCGCACGCCGAGGACATCGAGGACAGTCGGCGGAGTCGCACGTTTTGGCGGCATCTGCCCGTCAGTCCGACAACGCGCGGCCGACGATCAGCGGATCGGGTCTGCCTACCACATCGTGATCTTTGTTGTCGTAGTCGAATTCGTGCAGGACGTGTCGCATCGCGTTGATACGGGCCCGTTTCTTGTCGTTGCTCTTGACGACGGTCCATGGCGCGACCTCGAGATCGGTCCATGAAAACATGTCTTCCTTGGCGGCGGTGTAGTCGTCCCATTTGTCAAGGGAGGCAAGGTCAGTCGGCGACAGTTTCCACTGTCGCACTGGATCGATCTGCCGAATTAGGAACCGGGTTCGCTGCTCAGAAGGAGAGACGGAGAACCACAATTTTGTCAAGCTGATCCCGTCGTTATCCAGCATCTGCTCGAAGAACGGCACCTGGCGGATGAATTGCGCGTGTTGCTTGGGGGTGCAGTAGCCCATAACCCGCTCGACACCGGCGCGGTTATACCAGGATCGGTCGAACAAGACGATCTCGCCGGCAGACGGAAGGTGGGGGACATAGCGCTGGAAATACCATTGCGTCGCTTCTTTTTCGGTCGGTTTCTCCAGAGCTACGACCCGCGCGCCGCGCGGATTCAGATGTTCCATGAACCGTTTGATCGTCCCGCCTTTGCCGGCGGCGTCGCGGCCCTCGAAGACGATGATGTGCCGACGCCCGTTTGCCTGGATCCACTTCTGCAGCTTGAGCAGTTCGATCTGGAGCAGCCGCTTGTGCTCCTCGTACTCGCTGCGCGGCAAACGCTCCTCGTAAGGGTAGTTCTCCCGCCACGTGTCGACGGGCAGTCCTCCCGCGTCCAAGAGAATCGGATCGTCGTCGTCATCATCGAGGACGGTGTGGCCGTCGAATTGAAAGGACATGCCGGAAAAATAGGCGGTCCAATCGACGCTAGGGTGAAGCCAGGATTAATTCCCAGTGCGGTCGGTTCAGATCGACTCGTTGTGCCCTCAGTCGGCCGCTAGCGGAAGCCGTACCTCGAACCGGGCACCCTGGTTGAGGTTGTGCACCGACAGCGACCCCCGGTGCGCGCGCACCAACCCGGCGGCGATCGCCAATCCCAGACCCGACCCGCTGGGCAGTGACGAATCCGACCGCGGCACACGGTCATTGGAACCGCGATAGGCGACGTCGAACACCCGGGGCAGGTCGGCGGCGTCGATACCGACGCCGGTGTCGTCCACCCGGGCCCACGCCCCCTCCCGGTCGGCGCCCACCGATAGTTTCACCCTTCCTCCGGCCGGGGTGTGCGCGATGGCATTGGCCACCAGGTTGGACAGCACTCGCACCAGAGCGCGGTCGCTGCCGATCACCCGGACCGCCTTGGCGGGCAACTCGGCCTCCAGGGTCACCCCGGCACGCTCGGCCGCGATCCCGTGGGCGGACATCACGTCGTCGACCACCTCGTCGAGGGCCACCCGGTCATACGGCGCGTTGACCGCCCCGGCATTGATTTTGGCCATTTCGAAGAGGTCGTCCACCATCTCCTGCAGCCGGATGCTCTCGTGCTCGATGCGCTTGGCCTGAACCCGGACCTCGTCCGCGCGGACAATCCCGTCCGCGATCGCCTCGGCCAGCGCACGGATCCCGGCCAGCGGGGTGCGCAGGTCGTGGCTGACGAACGCCACCAACTGTCGGCGGGACTGTTCGGCCGCCGCCTCGGCGTCCTGAATCTCCTGCTCCCACACGGTTTGCCGAGCCTGGTAGCGGGCCAGCATCACCGCCGAAGGCAGCGTCACCACCGCCACGATCAGCAGCACGACGGCGATCACCTGGAAGGTGGGTTCGGTCATGAACCGGCTGGACCAGAAGACCCCGGCGAAGGTCGCCAACGTCGGAATCAGCACCAGCGCGACCATGCTCACCGTCACCGACCAGCCCCGGGCGACCCGGATGATCAGACCGCCGATGAGCACCACCGGCAACGACGAGCCCAGCGCGACCAGCGCGACACGAACCAGTTCAGGCATCGCCGCGATCGCCGCTGCCGGCTTCTCCCCGCCAGAGATAGCCGCGGCCCCAGACCGTCTGCACGCGATGATGATCGCCGAGTTTGGACCGCAATCGCTTGACGTGGACGGTCACCGTCGACAAGTCGCCGAAGTCCCAGTTCCATACCCGCTTGAGCAGTTCCTCGCGGGAGAAGACCGTGTCGGTGTGGGTCAGGAAGAACAGCAGCAGGTCGAACTCCCGGTTCGTCAGACCGACCGGCTGGCCGGCGACCGTCACCAACCGGGACGCGGTCGACACGGTCAGCTCGCCCACGGTGATCTCCAGCGGGACCGTCGACGGTGCGGCGGGGGCGCGCCGAAGTACCGAGCGCACCCGCAGTGCCAACTCGCGGGGGCTGAACGGCTTGGTCATGTAGTCGTCGGCGCCCGCCTCCAGACCGGCGATCCGGTCGTCCTCCTCGCCGAGCGCGGTCAGCAGAATGACCGGCACGGTGTAGTCGCCGCCGTGGCGCAGAGTGCGGCACAGCGACAGGCCGTTCGGGCCGGGCATCATGACGTCGAGCACCGCCACGTCGATCCGCTCGGTGCCCAGCACCCGCAGGGCCTCGTTGCCGTCGCCGGCCACCCTGACCTCAAGGCCGTCGCGCTCCAGGTACCGCCGGACGATGTCGCGCACCACGGCGTCGTCGTCAGCGATCAGAACCCGGGCATTCATAGACCCGAGCCTAACGGCGGCGAAGGGAAAGCCGCTCTGCCGTCACGCTTTCGTCACTGCAAACAGCACGCGCGCAGCGCTCAGCCGAATTGCGCGCGCAGCGCTCAGCCGAATTGCGCGCGCAGCGCGGCGCGGTCCAACTTTCCGATGCCGCGACGGGGCAGCGCGTCGACCAAGTGCACCTCACGGGGCGCGGCGGTGCCGTCCAGGTTCCGGCTCACCCACTCCCGCAGCTCCGCCACGGTCACCGGCCGGCTGGCCACCACGGCGGCGGCCACCCGCTGGCCCAGCCGATCGTCGGGAAGGCCGAAGACCGCGCAATCGAGCACCGCCGGATGTCGGCTCAGCACCGCCTCCACCGGACCCGGCAAGACGGTCAGCCCACCGGTGCTGATGCCCTCATCGGCGCGTCCCAGCACCATCAGCCGGCCGGACTCGTCGAAGCAGCCCACATCGTCGGTATGAAACCAGCCCGGCTCACCGAACGGATCCGGCCCGGACGCCGGTGGATTGCGGTACCCGCGGGCCAGGGTGGCACCCCCGATGACGACGCGGCCTGCTCCGCTCGGTCCGGCATCGTCGATCCGCATCTCCACCCCGTCCAGCGGCATTCCGTCGTACACACAGCCGCCGGCGGTCTCACTGGAGCCGTAGCTGCGCACCACGGTGATGCCGGCCGCGGCGGCGGCCTCCACGACACGTCGCGGTGCCGGGCCGCCGCCGAGCAGCACGGCGTCCAGCCCGGCCAGGGCGTCGATGGCCGCCGGATCACCCAAGGCCTTGGCTAATTGGTTGGCCACCAGCGATGCGTAGCGCCGCCCGGAGCCGAGCTCGTCTACCGCCCCCGGCAACTCCGCCGGGTCAAAGCCGTGCCGGATGTCCAGTTCCACCGGGACGGTCCCGGCCAGCGCGCTGCGCACCAGGACCTGCACACCGGCGATATGGTGGGCCGGCAGGGCCAGCAGCCAGCGGCCCGGCCCGCCCAGACGGTCGTGGGTCGCTGACGCGCTGGCGATCAGAGCCGCCGCCGTCAGCATCGCCCCTTTGGGTGCACCGGTGGTCCCGGAGGTGGTGACCACCAGTGCGATCTCGTCGTCGATCTCTTCACCGACCCGCAGCGCGGTCGTCAGCAGTTCGCTCTCCCGCAGATCGCCGGCCGGGACCGGCACCATGGGTGCGTCGCGGCCGTCGAGGACGCCCTCCAGCGCAGCCAGCATGGACAGCGCCGACGGGCCGGCCGGAACCACCAGCAGACGCAAAACTGACATCCGAACGCCTTCCTCGCAAATTTTCGCCCCAATAAAGACCAAACTACGGCCTTCCACAAATCCGAGAATGGCCAATTATTGGTCAAACGGCGTTACTTGCCTGAACAATTATTCGATGTCTGGGGAGATGGTCATCCTTGTGCTGCTGATCGCCACAGCACTTGCCTTTGACTTCACGAACGGGTTCCACGACACCGGCAACGCCATGGCAACGTCGATCGCCACTGGAGCCTTGAAGCCGAAGTCGGCGGTGACACTGGCCGGCATCCTCAACCTCGTGGGCGCCTTCCTGTCCGTCGAAGTGGCGGCCACCGTCACCAAGGACGTCCTGAAAATCCAGGACACCAAGACCGGCTCACTGCTGCCCAACGTCGACACGAACCTCGGCTTGTTGATCATCTTCGCCGGCCTCATCGGTGGCATCCTCTGGAACCTGCTGACGTGGTTGTTCGGTATTCCCTCCAGCTCTTCGCATGCGCTGTTCGGCGGTCTGGTGGGGGCGGGCCTTGCGGCGCTGGGTGTCGCTGGCGTCAACTGGTCGGGCATTACGCAGAAGATCCTCATCCCCGCACTCGCGGCGCCGGTCATCGCTTGTCTTGTGGCTGCCTGTGGTACGTGGCTGGTGTTCGCCATCACTCGTCACATCCGACACCGCAGGCGTGACGATGGATTCCGCTGGGGCCAGATTGCGACCGCATCTCTGGTCGCTCTGTCGCACGGAACTAACGATGCGCAAAAGACGATGGGCGTGATCGCGCTCGCCCTGATCACAACCGGCCATCTCACCGGCAACGTCAAAGAGGACGGACTTCCACTCTGGATCATCGCCAGCTGCGCGTTCGCCATCGGCCTGGGCACCTACCTCGGCGGTTGGCGAGTCATCCGCACCCTCGGTAAAGGCTTGGTGGAAATCGAGCCGCCCCAAGGGTTGGCGGCCGAAGCGTCGTCGGCGGCGATCATTCTCAGCTCGAGCGCAGCCGGCATGGCGTTGTCGACCACCCACGTGGCGACAGGATCCATCTTGGGCAGCGGCGTCGGTAAGTCCGGTGCGCAGGTGCGCTGGGCCGTCGCCGGTCGGATGGCTGTGGCGTGGTTGATCACCCTCCCGATGGCGGGTCTCGCCGGTGCCCTGACCTTCTGGATCGGTCTCGGAGTCGGTTCGGTGTCGTCGGATCTGTTCGGCAGCATCGTGATCTTCGGGATGTTGGTTGCTCTGTCGGCCTTCATGTGGTGGCGTGCGCAGCATCACAAGGTCGACTCGTCGAACGTCAACGCTGATTGGGACGCTTCGACCAACTCCGTGATCCCAGCCGAACTACGGGCAGCAAACCAGCCCAAGAAGACCATCGCGTAATCGGAGGCAGCTGATGCAATCCCTGGAGAACATGTTCCGCGTGCTCATCGTGGGCCTCGTCCTCGGTGCAGGGCTGCCTGCGCTATTTGCCGTCGGGCTGAGGGTTTACTCCAGCGGGGCTGGTGGCGTCGACGAGGACGGCGTCCTTCGCCAACCACACCCGATCCTCAAGCCGGTTGGTTTGCTCATCTTCCTGGTTGTCGCGGTCGTGATCGTCGCGGCGGTCCTTTGGGTCACCCGCAGCACGATCATCCATCACTTCGGGGTGGATTTGTTTCCGTTTGTACCCAAGAAGAATTAGCAGGTTTTCGATCCGGCGAGCTGTGGCGGTTTCTTTACGACCACAGCTCGCCGGATCAATCAGCTAGTTCGCCGCCTTCAGCACGGCGACAACGGCCACGTAGTCAGTTGGCGGAACACCGTTTGGGCAGTCCGCACGCAGCCACGAGACAAAGCGATTGATTACCTGGCTCATCTGGCACCTCCATTCAGCCATCTGCCCACCTGCTTTGGCCGGCGGGCTAATCAGCCAACGGCGAGCATACCCTTGGTGAACGGAAGATGAACAATCGAGCGGGGTGGCCTCGATCGGTTCCGGGCTAAAAGGCCAACTCAACGGCCCTTTCCGAGGCCAAATCGTAACTTTCGTCTAATCCGCGTGTCGCGACGTGGTGGCTGCTCAGCCGGCAAGGGGTGACCTGGCTTCTAGCCGATCGGAGCCGCCCGCCGCAGCGGGTGCATCTCCGGCACCTGAACGAAGATCAGCGTGATCCCGTCCGGGTCGGTGACGTGCATCTCGTGCAGAGTCCACGGTTCCTGACGGGCTTCCCGGGCGATAGCCACCCCGCGTGAGCGAAGTTCCTCCTGCGCGGCGTAGACGTCACGGACCTGAAGCCACAGCGCACCGGCGAAACCCTCCGGCGCATCGGCCGGCCTGCCGTGACCGGCCAGCTCGAGCAGCGTTTGTCCGGCGAAAAATACTGTGCCGCCAGGGTATTCGCGGGCGATGGCCAGCCCCAGAGAGTCGCGGTAGAACGCCAGCGACTCCTGGTAGTCCGCCGGCCGCAGCAGCATCCGGCTCGAGAGAATCTCCATCTAGGTGTGTCTACCTCAGTTGGGCTGCATGCGCTGGCGCTTGAGAACGGCGTTGAGCGCCGCCGGGGCCACGATGTCCAGCGCCCGGGCGCCCACCCCGAACCTCGGCGCGATGCGCACCGGCCGGTGCCGGGCGGCGTCGATCATCCACTGCCCGGCTTCCCGCGGAGTCAGCGCCGGCATCCGGTCGTAGGCCTTGGTCGGCGCGATCATCGGAGTGGCCACCAGCGGGTAGTAGAGGGTGGTCGAGTGCACGCCGTGCCGCGACCACTCGGTCTCGATCACCCGGCTGATGGTGCTCAGTGCCGCCTTGGACGCGTTGTAGACGCTGAACAGGGGAGGGGCTTCGCTTAATACGCCCCAGGTGGCGACGTTGATGATGTGGCCGTCGCGCCGCTCGATCATGCCGGGTGCCAAACCGCGGATCAGCCGCAGCGGTGAGTAGTAGTTGAGCATCATGGTGCGCTCGACGTCGTGCCAGCGGTCCAGCGAGTCGGCCAGCGGCCGGCGGATGGACCGGCCGGCGTTGTTGACCAGGATGTCCACCCCGCCGAAGCGCTTCTCGACGACCGCGGCAAGGTCGTCGACGGCATCCAGGTCGGACAGGTCGCACGGGATGGCGGCGGCGGTCCCGCCGTTGCCGGCGATCCGGTGGGTCAGTTCGTCGAGCAACTCGGCGCGCCGGGCCACGACGATCACTTCCGCACCCGCTGCGGCAAAGAGTTCGGCACCGGCCTCGCCGATACCCGACGACGCACCGGTGATCAGGACCCGTTTACCGCGCAGCGAGATCCTGGTCGGGCTGGGCATCCGCAGCGGCGGTCGCATGCCGGTCAGCGCGATCGCTTCGGTCAGCCGTCGGCGCAGGGGATTCACGGGTGCCGAGTCTATGCGGCGTGGCTGTGGCGGTTCGTCCGACGTTTTAGAAGTAGCGCGGGAACGGGCTCCAGTCGGGGTCGCGCTTCTCCAGGAACGCGTCGCGGCCCTCGACGGCCTCGTCGGTCATGTAGGCCAGCCGGGTGGCTTCCCCGGCGAAAAGCTGCTGACCTACCAGCCCGTCATCGAGCAGGTTGAACGCGAACTTCAACATCCGTTGTGCCTGAGGCGATTTCCCGTTGATCGCCGCCGCCCAGTCCAGGGCGACGTTCTCCAGGTCCGCATGGTTGACGACTTCGTTGACTGCGCCCATGTGGTGCATCTGCTCGGCGGTGTAGGTGCGGCCGAGGAAGAAGATCTCGCGGGCGAACTTCTGGCCTACCTGCCGCGCCAGGTAGGCGCTGCCGTAGCCGCCGTCGAAGCTGCCGACGTCTGCGTCGGTCTGCTTGAACCGCGCGTGCTCGCGGCTGGCCAGGGTCAGGTCGCACACCACGTGCAGGCTGTGTCCCCCGCCGGCCGCCCACCCGTTGACCAGGCAGATCACCGGCTTGGGCATGAACCGGATCAGGCGCTGCACCTCCAGGATGTGCAGCCGTCCGGCCCGGGCCGGGTCGACGGTGTCGGCGGTCTCGCCGGCGGCGTACTGGTAGCCGCTGCGGCCCCGGATGCGCTGATCCCCGCCGGAGCAGAACGCCCAGCCGCCGTCCCTGGTCGAAGGCCCGTTGCCGGTCAGCAGCACCACGCCGACGTCGGGGGACATCCGGGCGTGGTCGAGGGTGCGGTAGAGCTCATCGACGGTGTGCGGCCGAAAGGCGTTGCGCACCTCGGGGCGGTTGAAGGCGATCCGCACCGTCGGCTGCGGTGCACCGTCGGCGGCGTGCCGGTGATAGGTGATGTCGGTGAGATCCTCGAAGCCTGCGACGGTCTGCCAGAGTGCGGGGTTGAACGGGTTGTCGCTCACTCCGGTGACGGTACGCGACTGACATTCGGCGCCAGCAGCGGAACGTGGGTGCCGGACATTTGGTCGATCGCCTCGCTGCAGCCTGTCAGGAATGACTGATAGTCGTAGCGAGGCCTGTTTGGAGATGACTCAGCTTCGGTGTGCAACCGGTCGCAGACGGGCAGTGCCGTGCCGTCGGCCGCGTTGACCTCTTCCTGAATGCGCTTGTGTCCCTCTGTGGTGACGGCTTCGTATCCGGCTTGGTGGCCCGAATTAGGGAAGCTGCGGACAAGCAGCGTGGCCCCGGCAATGATGGCAGCCGCAACCAGAAGCGTCACCCACAGTCTGCGGTAACTGAATCCCGGAGCCCCGGAGAGCGAATCAAGATTTCGATCCAATGGTCGTCCTTGTCGGGTGCCTTCGGTAGTGCGATGAAGCCGTGACGGTACCGTCGCGCGATGAACGCGCCGTGAAGATTTCCAGGCCTTCCGACGAACATTGCCGCGAGCGGGACACTCGCATCTGAGTTGACGGTGAACCGACGGGCCGCGTATCACCGTCGGCAACCTTGCCGACACCCATCGTCGGGAACCTTGGGTCGTGCGATAGTCGCCGAGTCATTTCTGCCCAGCGTCAACGATGTTGCCGGTTCGGTGCGTCGAATCCTGGAGCATCTGGGCCGCAATGGACACGAAGCACTTGTGGCCGCGCCAGAGAATCGTCGCGTTTCATCACTGGCCTCGAGCGTGGCACGACCCGGAATGCTCAGGCTGCTGAGGAATTTCGACCCGCATGTGGTTCACCTTGCCTCAGTGGATCGAAGTTGGCCGAGAATCGGTGATCAGCTTCTCGACCACTATGCCGCGGTTCGGGCACCCAGTCGGCGGCACATTCAAACCCTGCGAGCAGCCTGACCGCGTACCTACAGCGCTAACCCCCACTCCCGCAACGCGTCCACGAGCCCGGTCGGCCGCTCGGCGGTCGGCAGCGGGTCCACCAACGCGAAGGAGCACCCCAATTCGGCAGCCGCACCGTCGTTCTCGTCGCTGTCGCCCACCATCAGTGTCTCCGCGGCGTTCACCCCCAGCCGGTCGAGGGCGATCTGGAAGATTCGAGGGTCCGGTTTCATCACACCGGCTTCGAAGGACAGCACGTAGTCGTCGGCGCCCGTTCCCGCGGCGTCGAACGCCTCGCGGATGTCCCAGGCGATGTTGGACACCACCGACGTCGGAATCCCGTCGGCGCGCAGACCGTCGAGCACCTGGACGGTGTCCGGGTAGGGCGTCCACGAGGCCGGGTCGATGACTCGTTCGTACAGGGCTGCGGCGTGCCGGTCGGAAAGGCCCGAGACCGACAGCACATGCAGGTACGCCTCGCGGTGCAGGTGCGGCTTCAGATCTCGGTTGAGCCATGCCTCGTACGCCCGCTCGGTCATCTGAACGCCGGGCCCGGTCGGGTGGGTGAGACGATCCATCAGCTCGGCCTGCACCGCTTCGTCGACACCGTCCATATCGGCGAACCAGCTGTCGTCCTCGTCGAGGCGGAACAGCGTCCCGGAGAAGTCGAACAGCACCGCACGTAACTCAGGCCCGGCTTGATATTGGCTTCCTCCCCGGCCTCGTCCCTCGGCCGAATCGTCAGCCAATGTGCCGCTCCGTCCCGACCCAGAACCGCGCCCGAACGGTCTTCTTATCCGGCTTGCCCAGTGCGGTCACCGGAACCGACTCGACCACGATCACCTGCTTGGGTGACTGCACCGATCCCTTGCGTTCCTTGACCGCCGCCTGGATCTCCGTCGTCACTGCCGCGATCGCCGCGTCGTCGGTGGGATGACCGGGCCGCAGCACGATCACCGCGGTCACCGCCTCGCCCCACTTCTCGTCGGGTGTGCCGATCACGCACACCTGCGCGACGGCCGGGTGTTCGGCGACCACGTCCTCGACCTCCCGGGGAAAGACGTTGAACCCGCCGGTGACGATCATGTCCTTGACCCGGTCGACGATGTAGTAGAAGCCGTCCGAGTCCTCGCGGGCCATGTCGCCGGTGTGTAGCCAGCCGTCGCGGAACGTCTCGGCGGTGGCCTCCGGGAGGTTCCAGTAGCCGCCGGCCAGCAGCGGACCCGACACACAGATCTCGCCCACTTCGCCCTGTGGCACCGGGTTCCCGGCGGTGTCCAGCAATGCCACCCGGGAGAACAGCGTCGGCCGCCCGCAGGAGGTCAGCCGCTGGGCGTCGTGGTCGCCCTTGGCCAGGTAGGTGATGACCATGGGAGCCTCGGACTGCCCGTAGTACTGCGCGAAGATCGGCCCGAACCGCTCGATCGCCTCCGCCAGCCGGACCGGGTTCATCGCCGAGGCGCCGTAGTACACCGTCTCCAGCGACGACAGGTCCCGGGTGCGCGAATCGGGGTGGTCCATCAGGGCATAGATCATCGACGGCACCAGCATGGTGGCGGTGATCCGGCGCTCCTCGATGGTGGCCAGCACCTCGGCGGGGTCGAACTTGGGCAGCACGATCATCTCGCCGCCCTTGACGATGGTCGGGGTGAAGAACGCCGCCCCGGCGTGCGAGAGCGGGGTGCACATCAGGAACCGCGGATGCTCGGGCCATTCCCACTCGGCCAACTGCGCGGTGGTCATCGTCAGAATCGACGACACCGTGCCCATCACCCCCTTGGGCTTGCCGGTGGTGCCACCGGTATAGGTCAGGCCGCCGATGTGGTCGGGCGCAAGATCGGCCGCCGCCAACGGTTTCGGCGCATATCCGGCCGCCGCGGCGATCAGGTCCACACCGACGTCGGCCAACTTCGGCGGAACCGGGCCCAGCGTCAGCACCTGCCGCAGCGAGGGCACCTTGTCCAGCAACCCGACCGCCCGCTCGACGAACATCGGATTCGGATCGACGATCAGCGACGTCGCACCGGCGTCGGCCAGCACGTAGGCGTGGTCGTCCAGCGAACCCAGCGGGTGCAGCGCGGTGCGGCGGTAGCCCTGGGTCTGCCCGGCGCCGATGATCATCAACACCTCCGGTCGGTTCAGCGACAGCAGGCCGACGGTCTCGCCGGTGCCCGCGCCGAGCGCCTCGAAGGCCTGGATGTACTGGCTGATCCGATCGGCCAGCTCACCGCCGGTCAGTGTGGTGTCCCCGAGAAACAGCACCGGGCGGTTCCGGTTGCGTTTGAGCGCGCCGACGGTGAGGTGGCCGGTGTGCACTCCACGGCGCAGCAGGTCGCTCATGAGTGACACAGTAGATCGCCTAAGGGATCTCGGTCGGTGGCCAACGATGGCGCGAGCTGATGGAACCGACCCGCGCCGCAGCCCGCGCGCTGGCGCGGGACGGGGCGGTTGAGATCACCCAGCGCGGCGTCGTGGCGACCGACGGGGATTGGCGCAGACCGATCCGCATCCGGACCGTCGCTCGCCGGAACTCGGCGTGTGGTGGGTGTCCGCGGTCAAACCCGCGCCGCCGAGGAAGTTGAACGCCGCACCCGCGGTCAAAGCGGCGTTGAACCTGCCACCGACAGCTGGCTCTCGGCCATCCACAACGTGAGCCTCATCATGGCGGTGGTGCCGGCGGTGGCGATCGTCAGTCGCCATGGTGCTGCTGCGTCCGCGGGCACGCTGACAGAGACGGGCAACCATGCCGGCTCACCGCGACTGCTCCACGCTGCGGGCCGCCGCTGTCACGGTGACGGCCCATCCGTCCAGTTTGCTGAACTGTTCGCCGTGACGGTAGACCAACTGGACATTATCGAAGCCGACAAGTCGACACCGATTTCGGTGAAATTGCTCACGGCGCGCGCTCCTGATGGCACCCTGTCCGGTATGGAGACGCTTGCCGAACCCCGATTCCTCGACGACCGCCTCGCCCACTGGGCTGAGTGCAAACCCAACGCGGATGCCATTATCTTTCTGAATCGTAAGTTCACCTGGTCGCAGTTCAACGACCGGGTGCGGCGACTGGCCGGCGCGCTGGCCGAACGCGGCATCGGCCGAGGCGATGTCGTGGCGTTCCTCGACAAGAACCACCCGGCCTGTGTGGAGACCGTCATGGCTGTGGCCAGCCTGGGCGCTGCGACGGCCGTCATCAACTTCCGGCTTGCCGGCAGTGAGATGGACTACGTCCTCAACGACTGCGGCGCCAAGGTCATCATCGTCGGCGAAGAGTTGCGGCCGGCAGTCGACGCGATCCGCGACCAGCTCAGCCACATCGAGCACATCATCAACGTCACCCCGGAGGGCGGCGACGGCGACGAGTACGAGGCCGTGCTGGCTTCGGCGACCCCGCGCGGGCGCGGCGCCGACGTCGACCCGGACGACGTCTGCGTGATCATGTACTCCTCGGGGACCACCGGAAAGCCCAAGGGAGTCCGCCTGAGCCAGGCGGCTTTGACCGCGCACAGCATCAACTCCCACCTCTTCGAGCCCTCCGACGATGACATCAGCTTGGTGGCCATGCCGCTGTTCCACGTCGGCGGCACGTCATTCATGCAGTACGGCATTCACGAAGGAATGCCGACCATCATCACCCGCGAGGCCGACGGCGCGACCCTCGGTGCCGCGATCATGGGTGGCGCCACCCGCACCTTCCTGGTGCCCGCGGTGCTGTCCAAGGTGATGGAGAGCCCGGACGCGATCAAGGTGTTCAACAAGCTGCGTACGTTCTGCTACGGCGCATCCCCGATGCCCCAGGCTCTGCTGCGCCAGGCATTGATCGATTTCCCCAACACCGAGTTCGCCCAGGTGTACGGCCTGACCGAGGTCTGCGGCGGGGTCACCCTGCTCTCGCCCGAGGCGCACCGCGACGCGGACCACCCGGAACGGCTGTCCAGCGCCGGCCAGCCCTACCGCCAGGCGGAGGTGCGGGTGGTCAACCCCGACACGCTCGAGGATGTCCCCCAGGGCCAGCCCGGCGAACTCTGGTTCCGCACACCGCAGACGATGGAGGGCTACCACAACAAGCCGGACGCCACCAACGAGGCAATCCACGACGGTTGGTTCCGTACCGGCGACATCGGCCGCGTCGATGACGGCGGTTTCGTCTTCGTCGAGGACCGGCTCAAGGACATGATCATCTCCGGCGGAGAGAACATCTACTCCGTCGAGGTGGAACGGGCGCTGACCGAACATCCTGCCGTGTCCGACGCCGCTGTGTTCGGCATCCCCGACCCGAAGTGGGGAGAAACGGTCAAGGCCGTGGTGGAGCTCTCCCCCGGTCAGGAGGCCTCCGCGGAGGATCTGATCACCTGGTGCAAAGAGCGGCTGGCCGGCTACAAGTGCCCGCGCAGCGTCGACATCATGGACGTGCTGCCCCGCAACCCCACCGGCAAGCTGCTCAAGAAGGATCTGCGTAAGCCCTACTGGGACAAGGCAGACCGCGCCATCTGATGCCGCCGGCGCTCGACGACATCCTTGAGCGCCTGCACATCGTCGCGCTGCCTATGCGGGTGCGCTTCCGTGGGATCACGGTGCGCGAAGTAGCCCTCATCGACGGGCCGGCAGGGTGGGGAGAGTTCGGCGCCTTCCTGGAGTACGAGGCCGCCGAGGCCGCGCACTGGCTGGCGTCCGGCATCGAATCCGCTTACCGCGCAAGGCCTTCGGTGCTGCGTGATCGGATACCGGTCAATGCCACTGTGCCCGCGGTGGGGGCTGAACAGGTGCCTGAAGTGCTGGCGAGGTTCCCCGGTGCCCGCACGGCCAAGGTCAAGGTGGCCGAACCGGGGCAGGCGCTGGCTGACGACGTCGCCCGGGTGAACGCCGTCCGCGCCGCCATTCCCGCTGTGCGGGTCGACGCCAACGGCGGCTGGACGGTGGACGAAGCGGTGGCCGCGGCGGCCGCGTTGACCGCCGACGGGGCGTTGGAGTACATCGAACAGCCGTGCCGGACGGTCCCGGAACTGGCTGAGGTGCGACGTCGCCTCGCGCCCCTGGGGGTCGCCGTCGCCGCGGACGAGAGCATCCGCCGGGCCGACGATCCGCTGGCGGTGGTGCGGGCCGGCGCGGCCGATATCGCGGTGCTCAAGGTGGCACCCCTGGGTGGCATCACCGCCATGCTTGCCATCGCCGCCGCCATCGACATCCCGGTGGTGGTCTCCAGTGCGCTGGACTCGGCGGTCGGCATCGCCGCCGGAGTAGCGGCCGCGGCTGCGCTGCCCGCGCTGCCGCTGGCGTGTGGCCTGGGCACCGGCGCCCTGTTCGTCGAGGACGTCGCCGACCTGCGGCCCGTCGACGGATACCTCCCCGTCTGCGCCGTCGCGCCTGAACCCGAACGGCTGAGCGCGCTGGCTGCCGCCCCGGACCGCCGCGACTGGTGGATAGCCCGGGTCCGGGAATGCCTGCCGCTGATCGCCCCGGTGTAGCCTCGCGCCGTGACCAACCTGGCCTTCGACGACACCGGCTCCGGCGACCCGGTGCTGTTCATCGCCGGCACCGGCGGCGCCGGACGCACCTGGCACATCCATCAGGTGCCGGACTTCGTGCGCGCCGGATACCGCTGTATCACCTTCGATAACCGGGGCGTCGGCGCCACCGAGAACGCCGACGGTTTCACCACCGAGCAGATGGTGGCCGACACCGTCGACATCATCGAGACGGTGATCGGCGGCCCGACCCGGGTGGTGGCCATGTCGATGGGCGCGTTCATCGCCCAGGAGCTGATGCTGGCCCGTCCGGACCTGGTCCGCCAGGCGGTGTTGATGGGTACTCGCGGTCGTGTCGACACCACGCGCATCGCGTTCCGCACCGCCGATGTCGAGCTTGCTGAGGCCGGTGTCGAACTTCCCAACAGCTATGCCGCGAAAGTGCGCGTCCTGGAGAACTTTTCGCCGAAGACCATCAACTCTCCCGCCATCGAAGAGTGGCTGCAGATGTTCATCGCCTTCCCGCTGAAACGCACCCCCGGCTGGCGCGCTCAACTCGGCGTCGCGCCGTTGGAGAACCGGTTGCCCGCGTACCGCGCGATTCCGACCGAGGCCCTGGTGATCGGCTTCGCCGACGATGTCGTCACTCCGCCGGCGCTGGGCCGGGAGGTGGGGGAGGCCATCCCCAAGGGCCGGTACGTCCAGATCGCCCACACCGGCCACCTGGGATTCCTGGAGCGGCACGAGGCCGTCAACAAGGCCATGCTGGAATTCTTTGCCGGGCGGCTAATCTAACCGCCGGCCGCTCGTCAGCGAAAAACCTCTGTGCCACCCTATAGGGGTGAACCCTTCGACGACGCAGGCCCGGGTGGTCGTCGACGAACTCGTCCGCGGCGGCGTCCGCGACGTCGTGCTGTGCCCCGGTTCCCGTAACGCCCCGCTGGCCTTCGCCCTGGCCGACGCCGATCGGGCCGGCCGACTGCGGTTGCACGTGCGCATCGACGAGCGGACCGCCGGTTTTCTGGCGATTGGTCTGGCGCTGGGCAGCGGGCGGCCCGTTCCGATCGCGATGACATCGGGCACTGCGGTGGCCAACCTGGGCCCGGCCGTGGTCGAGGCCAACTACGCGCGGGTGCCGTTGGTCATCCTGTCCGCCAACCGGCCCTACGAGTTGCTGGGCACCGGCGCCAACCAGACCATG
>NZ_JBIIOV010000143.1:0-8488 GCF_044342925.1 Mycobacterium sp.
AAAGCCTTGAGAAGAGCCTGGATCCGCGGCGCCGGCTGGGGCTGGGCGCCAATCCGGACGGCTCACTGGCCGCCCTGCTGGAGGACTGCGCCGACGCCGCCGTCGACGTGCTGGTGACCACACCGGTGTGGAGCCGCGCCGACTTCGACGCCGCCTGCCGGCGGGTCCGCGAGGCGCTGCCGGCGACGACCGCCGACATCCTCGCCAGGGTGGAGAAGTCGCTGGCGGCCCTGCAGGCGGTGATGGTCGCGCTGCCGGCCCGGCCGTCGGCACTGCAGGCCGAGGCGGTGGCCGACATCCGCGCGCAATTGGCAACTCTGGTCGGTCCCCGGTTCGTCACCGCCACCGGTGCCCCGCACCTGGCTGACTTGACCCGCTATCTCACCGCGATCGTTCGGCGGATGGAACGGCTCTCGCAATCCCCGCAGGCCGACCGCGAGCGGATGGCGCGGGTGCAGGCGGTGCAGGCCGAGTACGACGCGCTGGTGCGCGCGCTGTCGCCGTCGCGGGCTGCCGCCGACGACGTCCGCGATATCGCACGGTTGATCCAGGAATTCCGGGTAAGCCTGTGGGCGCAGCAGTTGGGCACCCCGCGTCCGGTCAGCGAACAGCGGATCTACCGGGCGATCGACGCGGTGCTGGCTTAGCGGGAGAACGTGGCCGCTATCAGCGCTTCTCCACGCGTTTCTTCAGCCCGTTGAGAGCCTGGTCGACGATCCTCAACGCGGCCATCTTCTTGATGAATCCCATCATCGGGATCTTGGGGTCGATCTCCAGCTCGTAGGTGACCAAGGTGGCGTACCCGTCGGGGGTGAGCCGGTAGGTCCCGTCGAGCTTTTTCATCATGGCGGACTTGGGTTTTCCGGCTTCGTCGAAGTTCAGCGTCCAGCTCACTTCCTCAGTGCCGGTCCAGATGTAGCCGATCTCGTAGGTGTCCTTGCCCACCGGGGTGCTGATGGTGAAGGCCGCGTCCTTGGGTGCGCCGTCATCGTGGGTGCTGACGATCTCCACGCCGATGAATTCACCGCTCCAGCTGGGGTAGTCGCCGAGGTTGGCGATCACCGCCATCACCTCTTCGGGTGAGGCGTTGATCGTGACCGAATCGGAAACCTTGTCCGCCATGGATCCTCCATCCGTGATGTTGCGTCGAACGCTATCGGTTTCGCCGCGTTACGGCGCCCCGGTGGCCACCGGGACGGCGCCGCTATGGGCGACGGCGTTGTCCAGCACCAGATCGGCCACCCGCGCGCGGTGCTGCTCGGCGCTGCCCAGCAGCGCGGCGTCGGTGGCCGCGCGCTTGAAGTACAAGTGCGCCTGGTGTTCCCAGGTGAACCCGATGCCACCGTGCACCTGGATGGTGTCCGCGGCGATCCGGCTGAACGCCGCCGAGCAGGTGGCCTGGGCGATGCTGGCCGCCAGTGCCGGGTCGTCGGAACCCTCGGTCAGCGCCCACACCGCGTGATAGGCGGTGGAGCGGGCGTGTTCGAGGTCGACGAGCATGTCGGCCAGCTTGTGCTTGATCGCCTGGAACGAGCCGATCTGACGGCCGAACTGCAACCGCGACGTGGCGTACTCCACCGACAGGTCCAGCAGGTGCTGCGCCGCACCGACCTGCTCGACGGCCAGCAGCGCAGCACCGACCTGTAGCGCATGGGTGATCACCCGCTCGGCTTCTGCTGGCCCGGCCAGCAGCCGCGCCGGGGCGCCGTCGACGATGACGGTCGCCTGTGGGCGGGTCAGGTCCATGGTGACCAGCGGCGTGCGGGTAGTGTGCGCAGCGTCCACGGCGTAGAGGCTGATCCCGTCAGATCCCTTGGCCGCCAACAGGATCACCTCAGCGGCGTCGGCATCGACCAGCCGGTCGGCGGTGCCGGTGACCCGGTCCGCGTCGACGGTGACCGTCACCCGCGAAGCATCGAAGGCGCCGGCGTGGTCGGCCACCGCGAACGCCGCAGTGCGCTCACCCTCGACCAGGGCGGCGAGGATCTCGTCGCGCGCCGGACCGGCCGTGCAGGCCACCAGCGCCGGGATGGCCAGGTACACCGTCCCGAACAGCGGCCCGCAGGCCAGCGCCGAGCCGAACTCCTCCACCGCGACGGCTTGGTCCACCAGCGACCCGCCGACGCCGCCGTCGGCCTCGGGAACCGACATGCCGAGCACGCCGAGTTCGGTGCCCAGCCGGCGCCACACCGCCGGGTCGAACCGGACGTCGGCCTCCATCAGCCGACGCACCGCCGCCTGGTCGAGGTTCTCGGCGCAGAACTTGCGCACCGCGGTGCGCAACTGCTGCTGCTCGGGGGTGAAGGCGAACTCGCGGACCTCAGCCACCGTGATGGGCTGATCCGCAAGCTCCTCAGCCACCGTGATGGGCTGATCCGCAAGCTCCTCAGCCACCGTGATGGGCTGATCCGCAAGCTCCTCAGCCACCGTGATGGGCTGATCCGCAAGCTCCTCAGCCACGCGGCACCTCTTTCCACGGCATACCGGCATCGGCACGCAGATCTCCGGGCAGCCCCAGCACCCGCTCGCCGAGGATGTTGCGCATCACTTCCGACGTGCCGCCCTCGATGGTGTTGGCCCGGCTGCGCAGGTAACGCTGCTGGACCGGTCCGCGCCAGTCGCCGGTGCCGGCGTTCTGGCCGTACATGGAGTAGCTGTGGTACAGAATCCCTTCCGGCCCAAGCAGATCCATGCAGAACCCGTAGATCTCCTGGTTCAGCTCCGCGCCCACCATCTTGCCGATCGAGCCCTCCGGGCCGGGCCCGCCGGTACTGGTGGCCGCGGCCCGCGACCGCTCGGAGGTCAGTCGCTGCGCCTCGGCCCGCAACCACAGCTGGGTGAGCCGGTCGCGCAGCACCGGGGTGTGCAGATCCGGACGCCCCGCCCACAACTGCACGGCGTCGGAGATGGCGCCGCCGCCGCGGCGGCTGCCGCTGGCGCCCAGCGCGCTGCGCTCGTTCATCAGGGTGGTCATGGCCACCCGCCAGCCGTCACCGACCGCGCCGAGGCGGTGCTGATCGGGAATGCGGGCGTCGGTCATGTAGACCTCGTTGAACTCGGCCTGCCCGGTCATCTGCCGCAGCGGCCGGGTTTCCACACCCGGGGCGTGCATGTCGAGCACGAAGTAGGTCAGCCCCTTGTGCTTGGGGGCGTCGGGATCGGTGCGGGCCAGCAGCAGACCCCAGCGGGCCTTGTGCGCCAGGCTGGTCCACACCTTCTGGCCGTTGAGCACCCAGTGCCGATCTCCCGTCGCTTCGCTCGCCCAGTCGTCCCCGTCGCGCACCGCGGAGGTGGCCAGGCCGGCCAAGTCCGAGCCGGCGCCCGGCTCGGAGAACAGCTGGCACCAGATGTCCTCGGTGGTGGCCAGCGGGCGCAGGAAGAACTTCTTCAGCTCGTCGCTCTGGGCGTGCTCGCGGACGGTGGGGGCCGCCATGCCGTAGCCCATCGGGTTCAGCCCCAGTGGAACCGGACCGCCGGCGCCCTGCAGGACGGCGTCGGCCACCGCCTGCAGCCCGCGGGAGGCGCCCAGGCCGCCCAGCCCCTCGGGGAAGTGGACCCAGGACAACCCGGCGTCGTAACAGGCGCCCAAGAACTCCTCGACGGGAACTTGTTTGGGATCGTGTTCGGCGACGACGTGATGGGCCAGTGCGGCGACCCGGTCGGGGTCCACAGCGTTGCTCATGCTCACTCACGATACCCACAGGTCGGTGAGCCTCCACTGTGGCCGAAAATGAATATACTTTGGGCTTGTTTCGCCGCTCAGGACCGAGGACTGCCATGGACATCTGGTTGCGTCTGCTCGTTGCCTCATCCGTTGCCGCAGGCGCTGTTTCGGTTGCCGGCTGCTCCGACCAGGCGACGACGTCGTCGGGTCCTTCGGTGTCAACGTCAACGTCAATGTCAACGTCAATGTCAACGTCAATGTCAACGTCAATGTCAACGTCAATGTCAACGTCGGTTTCAACGTCGGGTTCAACCGCGAAGACGTCGTCGGCTCCGTCGTCGGTTCCGCCGGTATCCACCGCCACGACGTCAACGGCCGTGCCCTCGTCGACGACGCCTCTCCCGCCGCCCCCCGCCGCGACGGGACCGGTGGCCGGGATCGACGCGACGGTCGCCGCCGAGGACCCCGCACCGCTGCGCCCGGGTGGTGAGGCGATGAGGTTCACCGTCACGCTGACAAACACCACCTCCGCCGACATCCCCGACGTGGGCCTGGTGGTTTCCCTGGGGCACTGTTCCTGCGGGTATCCCGGGGCCTCGATGATGCCGGCCGGCACCATGCGCATGCTCGACCCGCAGACCAACGTCTGGGCGGACGCGCCCTACGTCCGCGAGGGGACCGGCGGGGATTTCCTCGGGCGCACTCTCGCTCCGCCGTTCGTTCTCGAACAGGGCCAGACCGTCAGTTATGACTTGGAGATGCGTCTGGACGCCAACCCGGACGTCACCGTCGGCACATCGCAGGTGAACGTCTTCGTCAAGACGCCGGCCGAGACCGGCACCGCGGCATCGCTGCCGATCTCCGTCGAACCCTGACCCGGACACCCGTCAGCGGTCGGCTTCGGTGCGGGGTCCGAAGCTGCGCCGCGACTCCGGTGTCTCGCCGAGCGTCGCCCGCCGGCCGATGTGTGCCTCGGCACGCATCCGCGCCGACATGTGCGGATAGTGCAGCTCGAAGGCCGGCCGCTCGGAGCGGATGGGCGGCAGTTCGGTGAAGTTGTGCCGCGGGGGCGGACAGCTGGTGGCCCACTCCAGTGAATTCGCATGTCCCCACGGGTCATCCACCACAACCACCCGGCCGTATCGCCAACTGCGGAAGATGTTCCACACGAACGGCAGCGCCGAGATCCCGAGGATGGCCGCGCCGATGGTGGACACCACGTTGAGTGCCTGGAACCCGTCGCTGGGCAGGTAGTCGGCGTAGCGGCGCGGCATGCCCTCGTTGCCCAGGACGTGCTGGATCAGGAACGTGGTGTGGAATCCGATGAAGGTCAGCCAGAAGTGCAGCTTGCCCAATCGCTCGTCGAGCATCCTGCCGGTCATCTTCGGGAACCAGAAGTAGATGCCGCCGTAGGTCGCGAACACGATGGTGCCGAACAGCACGTAGTGGAAGTGCGCCACCACGAAGTAGGTATCGGTGACGTGGAAGTCGATCGGTGGGCTGGCCAACATGACTCCGGTGAGGCCGCCGAGCAGGAAGGTCACCAGGAAGCCGAACGCCCACAGCATCGGCGTCTCGAAGGTCACCTGGCCGCGCCACATGGTGCCGATCCAGTTGAAGAACTTGATGCCGGTGGGCACCGCGATGAGATAGGTCATGAACGCGAAGAACGGCAGCAGAACGGCGCCGGTGGCGAACATGTGGTGCGCCCACACCGCCATCGACAGCGTGGCGATGGCCACGGTCGCGTACACCAGGGTGGCGTAACCGAAGATGGGCTTGCGGGAGAACACCGGGATGATCTCGGTGATGATGCCGAAGAACGGCAGCGCGACGACGTAGACCTCGGGGTGGCCGAAGTACCAGAACAGGTGCTGGAACAGCATCGGCCCGCCGTTGGCGGCGTCGTAGACGTGCGCGCCGAGGCGCCGGTCGGCGGCCAGTGCGAACAGCGCCGCGGTCAGCAGCGGGAAGATCAGCAGCACCATGATCGACGTCACGAAGATGTTCCAGGTGAAGATCGGCATCCGGAACATGGTCATGCCGGGGGCGCGCATGCACACCACCGTGGTGATCATGTTGACGCCGCCGAGGATGGTGCCCAGGCCGCCGACGGCCAGCCCGAGTATCCACAGATCGCCGCCCGGCCCGGGCGAGTGCACCGCGCTCGACAGCGGCGTGTAGGCGGTCCACCCGAAATCCGCCGCGCCGCCGGGCGAGACGAAGCCGGCCAGGGCGATCAGTGCGCCACCGAGGAACAACCAGAACGACAGCGCGTTGAGCCGCGGGAAAGCGACATCGGGAGCGCCGATCTGCAGCGGCAGAACCAGATTGGCGAAGCCGAACACGATCGGGGTGGCGTAGAACAGCAGCATTGCCGTGCCGTGCATGGTGAACAGCTGGTTGTACTGCTCGTTGGACAGGAACTGCAGACCTGGTACAGCCAGCTCGGCGCGGATGAACAGCGCCATCAGACCGCCCGCGAAGAAGAACACGAAGCAGGCGACGCAGTACATGATCCCGATCAGCTTGTGATCGGTGGTGGTCACCATCCGGTAGAGCAGCGTCGCCCGGCGCCCTCTGACGGGCGGGAACGGGCGGCCCGCTGTGATGACGGCCGGTTGCGACGTCGCGGTCATCAGGCCGCAGTACCCCGGAACTGACCTGGTCTAACATTCCGGCAAGGGGCGCGGCGGGCTGAGCAAGGAGGCCTGAATGGGTCGAAGCGCACGAAGCCGCGCGCTGGCCATGGTGACGCTGGCGTACGTCATCGCGATCGCCGTCGCCGCGGCCTGGCTGGTCTGGGGTCCGGGCACCGGGGCACTGTGGCTGGACACCCTGATCGCCGACCTGCTCGCCACGTGCGTGGTGTTCGTCTTCAGCCGCGTCTACCGCAACTCCAGCTTCTACGACGCCTACTGGAGCGTGATCCCGCCGCTGCTGCTGGCGTACTGGTGGTGGCAGGGACCCATCGGCGTCACCGGCGCCGGGGCGCTGCGCTGCTGGCTGATGGCGCTCGTCGTCGGCTACTGGGCGGTGCGCCTGACGGCCAACTGGGCCATCGGCTTTCCCGGCCTGCACCACGAGGATTGGCGCTACCCGTTGCTGCGTCAGCGCGCCGGCCGCTTCGAATCCCTCGCCGACCTGTTCGCGATTCATGTCTTCCCCACCTGCCAGGTGTTCGTCGCGATGTTGCCGGTGTACGTGGCCGCCACCCATCCCGGCGACGGGCTGACCTGGCTGGCCTGGCTGGCTTTCGCCGTCGGAGTCGGCGCCGTCAGCCTGGAACTGACCGCCGACACCCAGATGCGCCGGTTCGTCGCCGGCCGCCGGCCCGGGGCGGTGATGGACCAGGGACTCTGGGGCTGGTCGCGTCACCCGAACTACCTCGGCGAGATCGGATTCTGGTTCTCCCTGGCGCTGTTCGGGATTTCCGCCGCGCCCGGCGAGGCCTGGTGGTTGTTCGTCGGGGTGGCGGTGATGGTGGCCATGTTCCTGGGCGCCAGCATTCCGATGATGGAAGAGCGCAGCCTTGCGCGCCGGCCGCAGTACGCCGACGTCATCGACCGGGTGCCCAAGCTGGTGCCGCGGCCACCCCGGCGGGCGCCGCGGTGAGCCGTCCGAGGGTGGTGATCGCCGGCCTGGGTGACAGCGGCGTGCTGACGGCCATCCGGCTGGCCCGGTCCGCCGACGTGGTCGGCATCTCGGCCAAGCCGGGTTTGGTGAGTGGTCAGGAACTCGGGGTCCGGCTCACCCGGCCGGCGGACTGGGCCCGCGACTACCTGGTGCCCTTCGACCGTTACCGGGCGCTGGACGGCGTGCGGACGGTCCAGGCGGAACTGACCGGCCTGGACGCGGCCGCGCGCACCGTGCACGCCCGGCTGCCCGACGGCGCCGAGATCACCGAAAGCTATGACGCCCTGGTCATTTCGACCGGGGTGAGCAACGGGTTCTGGCGCCGCCCCGGATTGCAGAGCACCGCGGACGTCCACGCCGACCTCGCCGCCGCCCACCAGCGGCTGGCGGACGCCGCGTCGGTGGCGGTGATCGGCGGCGGTGCGGCGGCGGTCAGCGCGGCGGCCAACGTCGCGGCGCGCTGGCCGGACAAGGACGTGCACCTGTACTTCCCGCACCAGCGGGCGCTGCGCGAGCATCACCCAAGGGTGTGGGATCACCTGCAGCGCAGACTGATCCGGCTCGGCGTGCGGCTGCATCCCGGGCACCGCGCGGTGGTCCCGGACGGATTCGACTGCGACCAAATCACTTCCGAGGAGGTGAGGTGGAGCACCGGCCAGCCGCCGGCGCACGCCGATGCCGTGCTGTGGACGGTCGGGCGTGTGCGGCCCAACACCGGCTGGCTGCCGCCGGACATGCTCGACGCCGACGGGTTCGTCGCCGTCACCCCGGACCTGCGGGTGCCCGGCTACCCGGGGGTGTTCGCCATCGGCGACGTCGCAGCCACCGACCCGCTGCGCTCCTCGGCCCGCAACCGCGCCGACGGCCTGCTGGCCCGAAACATCCTGGCCGAGCGGTCCGGCCGTGCACTGCGGGACTACCGACCGCCCCGGCGCCGCTGGGGATCAGTGATCGGAATCCAGGACGACGGCGTGGAGGTCTTCGCCGCAGGCGGCCGGCCGTTCCGGATTCCGGCGTGGCCGGTGCACCGCATCCTGATGCCCTGGATCGTCGGGCGGGGTATCTATCGCGGGATTCGCACCAACCAGCCGCTGGGGTAGCGGGTGGGGTCGACCTCGCACCCGCCAGGCCGACGATGCGCGCTCGTTGTTGGAGGGCGCGAGGCGACCGAGGTAGCGCTTGCATGAC
>NZ_JBIIOV010000144.1:0-8449 GCF_044342925.1 Mycobacterium sp.
CTTCCCTTTGATGCCAAGGATTTTCATGGCGGTGCGCCGTGAGTCCCGGTTCCCGATCTCGGAGATCCTCACCAACACCCCGGCGATCCCGGAGCTGGCCCAATGGGGCATCTTCCTGCGCAACCACGACGAGTTGACCCTGGAGATGGTCACCGACGAGGAGCGCGACTACATGTACTCCGAGTACGCCAAGGACCCGCGGATGAAAGCCAACGTGGGCATCCGCCGCCGGCTCGCACCGCTGCTGGAGAACGACCGCAACCAGATCGAACTGTTCACCGCGCTGCTGTTGTCGCTGCCCGGATCGCCGGTGCTCTACTACGGCGACGAGATCGGCATGGGCGACATCATCTGGCTCGGTGACCGCGACGGAGTGCGCACGCCGATGCAGTGGACACCGGATCGCAACGCGGGTTTCTCCACCGCCAATCCGGGACGGTTGTATCTGCCGCCCAATCAGGACCCCATCTACGGATACGCGGCGGTCAACGTCGAAGCCCAGCGCGACTCGTCGGCGTCGCTGCTGAACTGGACTCGCGTCATGCTGGCCGTCCGCCGCCGCCACGAGGCATTCGCGCTGGGCGCCTTCCGCGAACTCGGCGGGTCCAATCCGTCGGTGCTCACCTACGTCCGGGAGACCGACCACGAAGTGGTGCTGTGCGTGAACAACCTGTCCCGGTTCCCGCAGCCGATCGAACTGCAACTGCAGCATTGGAATTCGTGGACGCCGGTGGAGCTCACCGGGCATGTGCAGTTTCCCCGGATCGGCCAGCTGCCGTATCTGCTGACCCTGCCCGGGCACGGGTTCTACTGGTTCAAACTTCAGCCCGAGGAAAGCCGATGAGAAACCTCAACGATCTTCCGTGGACCGAGTGGCTTCCGCACCAGCGGTGGTACGCCGGCCGCAACCGGACGCTGGCTGCGGTGGCGCCGCATCTGGTGGTGCCGCTGCGCGACGATGTGGATCTGGCACTGCTGGACGTCACGTACACCGACGGCTCCGCCGAGCGGTATCAGATTGCCGTCCAATGGGATTCGGCGCCGTTATCGGAGTACGGATCGGTCGCCACCATCGGCACGGTGGACGATCACATCGCTTACGACGCGCTCTACGAACCGGAGTCGGCGCGCTTCCTGCTGTCGCTGATCGACTCGTCGGCACAGATCGACGACGTCCGCTTCACCAAAGAGCCGGGCGCGGCGCTGCCCGTCGACGCCGAGGCTCGGGTGATGGAAGCCGAGCAGACCAACACCAGCGTGGTCTTCGAGGAGCGGGCCATCCTCAAACTGTTCCGCCGGGTGTCGTTCGGCATCAACCCCGACATCGAGCTGAACCGGGTGCTCGCGCGCACTGGAAACCCGCATGTGGCAACACTTCTCGGGTCCATCGAGATGACTGACGCCGGGCAGCCGTGCCCGCTCGGGATGGTGACGGCCTACGCCGCGAACTCCGCCGAGGGCTGGGACATGGCCACCGCCAGCACCCGCGACCTCTACGCCGAGGGCGACCTGTACGCCTACGAGGTGGGCGGCGACTTCGCGGGGGAGTCGTTCCGCCTCGGGGAGGCGGTGGCGTCGGTGCATGCCGATCTGGCGCGGGCGCTGGGAATATCGACGGCCCTGCTGCCGGTGGCGCACATGCAGGCCCGGCTGGCGGCGGCCGCGTCCAGCGTTCCGGAGCTGTCGGAGTACGCGGCGGCCGTCGAGGAGCGCTACCACAAACTGGCCGGCGAGTTGGTCACGGTGCAGCGGATTCACGGCGACCTGCACCTGGGGCAGGTGCTGCGCACCCCGGAGGCCTGGCTGCTGATCGACTTCGAAGGCGAGCCCGGCCAGCCGCTGGATCAACGGCGACAACCGGATTCGCCGCTGCGCGACGTCGCCGGAATGCTGCGGTCGTTCACCTATGCCGCCTACCACCCGTTGGACGGCGCGGCCGACCGCCAGCTGGCGGCCCGGGCACGGGAGTGGTCGGAGCGCAACAGTGCGGCGTTCTGCGACGGCTACGCGGCCGCGTCCGGCGTCGATCCGCGCGAGCACGCCGACGTGCTGGCCGCCTACGAACTGGACAAGGCGGTCTACGAGGCGGCCTACGAGGCGCGCCACCGGCCGGGGTGGTTGCACATCCCGATGCGGTCGATCGCCAGGCTCGTCGGGTGACCCTGGGGCTGAAACTCGGTCAGCGCGATCTGGCCGCAGAGCCGTTGGGCGACATCAGTTCCCCACTGTGCTGTGCGGCGCCGGCTGCGACGCCGCCGCAGCAGCATGAGCAGCGTGGCAGGCGAACTCGGCGGCAAGGCGATAGCCGATGCCGCTGGAGGCGCCGGTGATCAGGGCAAGCGGTCTGGGCTCAGCGGTCACGCCTGACGGCATGCCCTGGTCAACGGGGCGCCAAACCTCTCAGGGCTCTAATTCGGTGCGGATCTCCACTTCGGAATGCAGCGTGCGATGCACCGGACAGCGGTCGGCGATCTCGTGCAGCCGGTTGCGCTGGTCGTCGTCGAGGTCGCCGTCGATGGTGATGATCCGGTCGATCCGGTCGACCTTTCCCTCCGCGGTCTCGCACGAGGCACAGTCGGTGGCGTGAATCGTGCTGTGCTGCAATCGAACCGAAACCCGGTCCAGCGGCAGCTGCTTGCGGTCGGCGTACATCCGCAGCGTCATCGTCGTGCACGCGCCCAGCGATGCCAGCAGCAGGTCATACGGCGACGGCCCGGTGTCCCGGCCGCCGACCGAGACCGGTTCGTCGGCGATCAGCCGGTGCGGGCCGATCGTCACCTCCTGCTGGAACCTGCCCACCCCGGTCTCGGCGACGATCACCGAGCGTGGGTCGTCGTCGGTCTGCTCCGCCTGGGGCTGGGACTCGGCCTCCGGCTCGGGGATGTACCGGCCCGCCCAGGCGGCGATCACGTCCGCGGTGTAGACCGCGTCGCGCCGGCGGGCCAGCAGGTGGTCGGCGTCGTCGAGGGAGACGAAGCTCTTCGGGTGCTTGGCGGCCTGGAAGATCCGGGTCGCGTTGTCGATGCCCACCACCTGGTCGATGGGGGAGTGCATGACCAACAGCGCCTTGCCGAGTCTGGCAAGGCCGTCGACCAGGTTCTGCTCGGCGGCGTCCTCGAGGAACTCGCGGCGGATGCAGAAGCGTCGGCCGCCGAGCACCACCTCGCCCTCGCCGCGGGTGCGTATCTCGTCGAGCTGGTCGCCGAACAGGCCGGTGATGTGGGTGGGATCCGATGGCGCGCCGATCGTGACGACCGCCTCGGCTTCGGGGATGTGCCGGGCCGCGGCGAGCACCGCGGCCCCGCCCAGGCTGTGGCCGACCAGCAGCGCCGGCGCCCGGCGGGTCTGGCGAAGGTGGTCGGCGGCGGCCACCAGGTCGGCGACGTTGGAGGAGAAGTCGGTGTTGGCGAAATCGCCCGCACTGGCGCCCAGACCGGTGAAGTCGAATCGCAGCACCGCGATACCGCGGGCCGCGAGTCCTTCGGCGATGCGCCGGGCCGCCCGGCTCTCCTTGCTGCAGGTGAAGCAGTGCGCAAACAATGCGTAAGCCACCGGTTCCGCGTCGGGTGATTCCAGTAGCCCGGTCAGCTGATGACCCTGGGCATTGGGAAAGTCGAATCGTTCCGCCCGCATCGGCGCCTCCCGGAGGTCGTGTGGGCACGAAGTCTAGCCAGCCGGTGATCCGACGAATGTCCCGAATGATCGAGGTTTCCGACGTGACGCTGGACCTGCCGGTCCGGGCCTGACCCCAGGCCGGACATCGCCGCCCGGCAACGGATGAAGCCGCGTGTCGGCGGGGCCGTCTACGGTGGTCGCGATGGCCTTGCACGTATACCGCGCGGAACGCACCGACATCCTCGCGGACGGGTTGGGGAAGTTGCTGGCCACGCCGCCTTCCGACCCGTTCGCCGAGGATCTCGTCGTGGTGCCCGCTCGCGGGGTGGAGCGGTGGCTGTCCCAGCGGCTGTCCCATGTGCTGGGCGCCGGCGCCGGCGCCGGCGGGGTGTGCGCCGGGGTGGCGTTCCGCTCGCCGGCGTCGCTGATCGCCGAGATCACCGGCACCCGTGACGACGATCCGTGGTCGCCGGAGGCCATCACGTGGCCGCTGCTGGAGGTCATCGACGCCAACCTCGACCAGACCTGGTGCGCCACCCTGGCCAACCACCTCGGGCACTTCACCACCGGGGAGGAGCAGGCGTTACGCCAGGGCCGCCGCTACGCGGTGGCGCGGCGGCTGGCCGGGCTGTTCGCCTCCTACGCACGCCAGCGCCCGCAGTTGCTCACCGACTGGCTGGCCGGTGACACCGCGGGTCTGTCCGACGACCTGGCCTGGCAACCGCACCTGTGGCGGCTGCTGGTGGCGGCCATGGCCACCGACCCCCCGCACGTCCGGCACGCCAACACCGTTGCGCTGCTGCGGGACTCGGGCGGAAAGCTCCCCGATCGCATCTCGCTGTTCGGCTACACCAGGCTGTCGGCCACCGATATGGAACTGCTCGACGCGCTGGCCGTCCATCACGACCTGCACCTGTGGTTGCCGCATCCCAGTGCTGAGCTGTGGGCCGCGCTCGACGACCTGCGCGGTGCCGTCCCGCGCCGCGCCGACGTCAGCCACCGCCGGGCCGGCCACCCGCTGCTCACCACCCTCGGCCGGGACCTGCGCGAGTTGCAGCGCAGCCTGCCGGCCGACCGCGCCACCGACGAGTTCCTGGCCGGGGACCCCCGACCGGACACCCTGCTGGGCTGGCTACAGTCCGACATCGCCGCCAATGCGGTTCGGGCCCAGGGTCGTTCGCTGGGTTCCGACGACAGGTCGGTGCAGGTGCACAGCTGCCACGGTCCGGCCCGCCAAGTCGACGTGTTGCGTGAGGTTTTGCTGGGTCTGCTCGCCGACGATCCGACTCTGGAGCCCCGCGACATCCTGGTGATGTGCCCGGACATCGAGAGCTACGCGCCGCTGATTGCGGCCGACTTCGGGCTGGGTGAGGTGGTCAGCGGCGCCCACCCGGCCCATCAGCTGCGGGTCCGGCTCGCCGACCGTTCGCTGGTGCAGACCAACCCGCTGCTCGCGGTGGCATCCCAGCTGCTCGACCTGGCCGGCAGCCGGGTGACCGCCAGCGAGGTGCTCAACGTGCTGCAGACCGATCCGGTGCGGGCCCGTTTCGGGTTCACCGACGACGACCTCGACGACATCACCGACTGGGTCCGGGAATCGAACATCCGATGGGGCTTCGATAAGGAGCACCGCTCGCCCTACGGGCTCAGTTTCGTCCACCACACCTGGCGTTTCGGGATAGACCGGATCCTGGCCGGGGTTGCGCTGTCCGACGACTCCCAGGCCTGGATCGACAGCACGCTGCCGCTCGACGACGTGGGCAGCAACCGGGTGGAGCTGGTCGGGCGGCTCGGCGAGTTCGTCGACCGGCTGCAGCGGGTGGTGGAGTCGCTCAGCGGTGTTCGGCCGCTGCGCGAGTGGCTGGCCGCGCTGGCCGCCGGCATCACCATGATCACCCGCGTCGACGACGACGACGCCTGGCAGTCCAGCCAGTTGGAACGGGAGTTCGGCGATATCCTGGCCCGCGCCGGGAACCGGGCGGACACCCTGCTGCGGCTCTCCGACGTGACGCAGATGCTCCGTCGTCAGCTGGCTGGCCGGCCCACCCGCGCCAACTTCCGGACCGGCACCCTCACCGTCTGCACCATGGTGCCGATGCGCTCGGTGCCGCACCGGGTGGTGTGCCTGGTCGGTCTGGACGACACCGTGTTTCCCCGGATCGGATCGCTCGACGGCGACGACGCTCTGGCGCACGAGCCGATGACCGGTGAGCGGGATGTGCGGGCCGAGGACCGCCAACTGCTGCTGGACGCCCTCTGTTCGGCCACCGAGACCCTGGTGGTCACCTACACCGGCGCCAACGAATTCACCGGCCAGTCGCGTCCGCCCGCGGTGCCGCTGGCCGAACTGCTCGACGTTCTCGACGTGACCACCGGGAGCGCCGTCCGTGACCAGGTATTGACATCGCATCCGTTGCAGCCCTTCGATATTCGCAACGTGCAGGCGGGCGGTGTGGTCCAAGCCGACGCGGACCGACCGTTCACCTTCGATGCGACGGTGCTGCGGGCAGCCCGCGCGGCGACCCGCGAGCACCCCGGAGACCGGCCGCGCTTCGCCGCAGGGCTGTTGCCCGCCCCGGAGCGCTCCGACGTCTCACTGGCCGACCTGGTGGCGTTCTTCAAAGATCCCGTAAAGGGTTTTTTCCGGGCCCTGGACTACACCCTGCCGGCCGACGTCGAGGGCGTCGACGACGCCATCCCGGTCGACATCAACGCGTTGGAGGAGTGGACCGTCGGTGACCGGATGCTCACCGACATGCTGCGCGGGATGAGCCCGGAGCGGGCGCTCAACGCCGAGTGGTGCCGCGGCACACTGCCGCCCGGGCAGATTGGCTGGCGCACGGCGCGGACCGTTCGTGACCGCGCGGCGCTGCTGGCCGCGGAAGCCGCCAGCATCCGCGATGTCGCCGCCCGGGCCATCGACGTCGACGTCGACCTGGGCTCCGGCCGGCGTCTGACGGGCACCGTCTCACCGGTGTTCGGTGAGCGTCTGCTGTCGGTGACCTATTCCAAATTGGGCGCCAAGCATCTGCTGTCCGCCTGGATCCCGTTGCTGGCGTTGAGCGCTCACGCACCCGAGATCGACTGGTCGGCGGTGTGCATCGGCCGCCGCAAGAGCGGGGAGCAGCCGCGCCACGAGGTGCTCCGCAGCCCGGGTGTCCAGGCTGCCGAGCTGCTGGGTGATCTGCTGGCCATCTACGACGCCGGCCGGCGCGAGCCGATTCCGCTGCCGCTCAAGACGTCCTTCGCTTGGGTGGAGGCCCGCGCGACGGGGGGATTCCCGGAACGCCAAGCCACGTCCGCCTGGAAGTCGAGCGAGGTGTTCCGCGGCGAGGACAAAGACCCCGCGCACGCCCGGGTGTGGGGACCGGGCGCACCGCTGAGCGCGCTGCTGGAGCCGGTCCGCCCGGGCGAGGAGTATCCGGGGGAGACCACCCGGCTGGGCGCCTACGCGGCGCGGTTGTGGCGGCCGATCCTGCAGTCGATCGGGGGAGGGCGCTGATGGAGCCGGGTTGTTTCGAGCCGGGTCGCTTCGATCTGCTCGGGTCGCTGCCTGCACCGCGGACGACGACGGTGCTGGAAGCCAGCGCCGGCACCGGCAAGACCTTCGCGCTCGCCGGCCTGGTGACCCGCTATATCGCCGAAGGCGTTGCGGCCCTGGACGAGATGCTGCTCATCACCTTCAGCCGGGCCGCCACTCAGGAGCTGCGCGACCGGGTGCGTCGGCAGATCGCGCACGCCCGTGCGGCGTTCGACAACCCCGAGCTGGTCGGCGACAACCAGGTGGTGGCACACCTGCTGGCGGGAACGCCGGAGGAATTGGCGGCCCGCAAGGAGCGCCTCGGCGATGCGCTGGCCGGTTTCGACGCCGCCACCATCGCCACCATCCATCAGTTCTGCAATCTGGTGCTCGCGTCGCTGGGGGTGGCCGGTGACACCGACGCCGGTGTCGAACTGGTCGAGAGCCTCGACGATCTGGTCGTCGAGATCGTCGACGACCTGTATCTGGCCCGCTTCGGCCGGGAGCGCGAGGAGCCGCTGTTGCCCTACAAGCGGGCGCTGAAGATCGCCCGCGAGGTGGTGGGCAATCCGTCGACCGAACTGCGCCCCAGCGAACCCGAAGCCGACACCTATGCGGCGGCCTGCGTCGAGTTCGCTAACGCGGTCCGCACCGAGATCGAGATCCGCAAACGGCGCCAGGGCATCCTCGGTTACGACGACCTACTCAGTCGCCTGGCCGACGCGCTGCAGGCCGAGGATTCTCCGGCCCGGTCCCGGATGCACCGGCGCTGGCCCATCGTCATGGTCGACGAGTTCCAGGACACCGACCCGGTGCAGTGGCGGGTGATCGACACGGCGTTCACGGGTGCCTCGACGCTGGTGCTCATCGGCGACCCCAAGCAGGCGATCTACGCCTTCCGCGGCGGCGACATCCACACTTACCTCACGGCCGCCGAGCAGGCGGGCGAGAAGCAGACCATGGGCACCAACTGGCGCAGCGACGGTGCGCTCGTCGAGCGGCTCCAGGCGGTGCTGGGCGGCACTGAGTTGGGCGATCCGCGCATCGTGGTCCGCGACGTCGAGGCGCGTCACCGGGGCACCCGGCTAGCCGGGGCGCCGCACGGCGATCCGTTCCGGCTGCGGGTGGTGCCGCGGGCGGAGTTCGGCAAGACCGGCGACAAGCTGATCGGCATCGACGAGCTGCGGCCCTACATCGGCCGGGACCTGGCGGCCGACATCGCCGCCCTACTGGCCAGCCCCGCGACCTTCGACGGCCGACCTGTCAAGGCCGCCGACATCGCGGTGATCGTGGAGAAGCGCAAGGACGCCCGGA
>NZ_JBIIOV010000145.1:0-8438 GCF_044342925.1 Mycobacterium sp.
GCTGGATCGAGATGTAGGCCACTATCGCACCGCCGGAATCGCGCACCGGTGAGATGTTCCACCGAACGATGTATGGCGCACCGTCCTTGCGGTAGTTAATGGTGCTGCCCTCGAAGAACTCCCCGGCCCAAATCTTGCGACTGAGCTGATCAATGACCTTTCGATCGGTCTCGGGCCCCTGCAGGATGCGTGGGGACTGACCGATCAACTCCTCCTTCGAGTAGCCGGTCATGGCGCAGAAGGCCGGGTTGCAACGCTGAATTTGGGGGCCGCCGCCGCCGAAGTCGGCATCGGTGATGATCATCGCGTTGTAGGCGTACTCGAAGGCGGCCTCAAACACCGCCCCGTCGTCGAGGTTCACCCGCCGTTTCCCTCCCCAATCCAGCCAAAGATTACCCAACCTGAAAGCAATATCCGGCTATTCGGGCGGTTTTCTGATGGAACGGCACCACCGCGCTGGGCGTTACGCCGAGCGGAAAAAACCAGCATGAACTGGTTTTTTACCGGCGCCCCCGGCACGACTCGAACGTGCGACCTAGGGATTAGAAGGCCCTTGCTCTATCCACCTGAGCTACGGAGGCAGTGGGAGTCAGTGTATCCGCGCCGTGTCGGCGAACCGGTTTATCGGGCTTGATCTGGGAAAATCCCGTTTCGTCGCGATTAGGCGTCGTAAATGTGTTTGTCGGCGTGCGGGATTCGCTACCGTGACGGGCGCACCGCGCAACGCCGCGCGGCATGCCGAGGGAGTCGACAGCCGATGAACAGAGCGACCACGCTGGTCCCGGCCAGCTGTACCCGGGCCGTGCACGCCGGGTCACTGGTGCTGCGGGGGTCACCGGCCGCGGCCGGATGGGCGTTGGGGTGGCTGGCCAGCGAGTTCGCGCCGCACGTCGTCACCGGACATGCGCTGTCGGCGCTTCCGCTGCCGTTGGAGCGCGCGGCCCGCGGTCTGGCAGGGCGGCGTGCCGACACTGTGTTGGAGTCGGCGCTGGGGCAGGCGTTCGGCGAGGGCTATCTGTCCGAGGTGCACCACCCGCTGGAGTCCTACACCGCGCGGCGACCGCACGTCGCCGGACTGGCGCAGGCCCTGTGGCACCGCAAGCGCTACGCCGCGACCACCACGGATATCTCCTACGGCCCCGGCGGCCGAAGCAATCTGCTCGACGTCTCGCGGCGCCCGGACCTGCCAGCGGGGCGTCCCGCGCCCGTCCTCATCCAGGTGCCGGGCGGGGCCTGGTCGATCAACGACAAGCGAGGCCAGGCTTACCCGCTGATGACGCGGATGGTCGAACTGGGCTGGATCTGCGTCTCGATCAATTACAGCCGCAGCCCGCGTAACGCCTGGCCGGCGCACATCGTCGACGTCAAACGGGCCATCGCCTGGGTGCGCGCCAACATCGCCGACTTCGGCGGTGACCCCGACTTCATCGCGATCACCGGCGGCTCGGCCGGTGGCCACCTGAGCTCACTGGCCGCGCTGACCGCCGGCGACGCGAGCCTGCAGCCCGGTTTCGAGCACGCCGACACCAGCGTGCAGGCCGCCGCTCCGCTCTACGGCGTCTATGACCTCACCGACCACGGGGCGATGCACAAGCTCACGATGCCGCTGCTGGAGCGCCTCGTCATCCAGCGCCGGCTGGCCGAGCAGCGCGAGGTCTTCGAGGCTGCCTCGCCCACGCTGCGCGCACACCGCGACGCGCCGCCGTTTTTCGTCCTGCACGGTGAGAACGACGTCGTGGTTCCGGCGGGGCAGGCGCGCGGTTTCACCACCGCGCTGCGCCGAGCGGGCGCAGGCACCGTCGCCTACGCCGAGATGCCCAACGCCCACCATGCCTTCGACACCCTGGCCACCCTGCGCTGCCAGCTCACCGCCGAAGCGATCGCGACGTTCCTCGGCGTCGTCTACGGCCGCGACCGGGCAGCACGCACGGTCCGCCGGAGGGTGGCCGACCGCTCCGTCGGCTGACCCGTCCGCCCGCGCAGGTGCAAGACGGACGACCTGCGGTTACTGCTGTGTCACGGTGTCGGCAAACGACCCCGCTGCCAGGCGGGTCGGACTAGCGTGGTGTGGCAGTCGAGCGCTGTGGGCGCAGGACGGCGACAGGCGGTGAGGAGGTGGCGATGAGCGGCCCCGTGGACACGTCCGGGCTGCCGTCCGGCGAGAATCCCGAAGAGCCCTCAGTTCCACAAGAGCCCTCAGTTCCACAAGAGCACTCAGTTCCACAAGAGCCCTCAGTTCCACAAGACCTGAGTGCGTTCGATTTGCTCATGCATCGCGGCGAGGCCAATCCCCGCACCAGGTCGGGCATCATGGCCCTGGAGATCCTGGACAGCACGCCGGACTGGGATCGCTTCCGCGACCTGTTCGAGAACGCCTCCCGCAAGGTGCTGCGGCTGCGGCAGAAGGTCGTCATGCCGACGCTGCCCACGGCGCCGGCCCGGTGGGTCGTCGACCCCGATTTCAACCTCGACTTCCACGTTCGCCGGGTTCGGGTGCCCGAGCCGGGAACGCTGCGCGACGTGCTCGACCTGGCCGAGGTGGTCCTGCAGTCCCCGTTGGACATCTCCCGGCCGCTGTGGACGGCAACCCTGGTCGAGGGACTCAAGGACGGCCGGGCGGCCACCCTGCTGCACCTGAGTCACGCCGTCACCGACGGTGTCGGATTCACCACGATGTTCGCCGAAATCTACGACCTGCAGCGCGACGCCCCGCCCCGTCAGATGGCGCAGCTGCCCGTTCCGGAGGACATCACCGGAAACGACCTCATGCGCGAAGGCCTCGGTCACCTACCGGGTCTCGTGATCGGCGGCGTCGTCGGTGCCGTCACAGGTGGGCTGGATCTGGCGGGCAAGGTGGCCCGTCGACCCGGTTCGGCGCTGTTCGGTGCCGTCGAGTACGCCCGATCCGGCCGACGGATGACCCGCCGGGCGGCCGAGCCGTCGCCCTTGCTTCGGCGCCGCAGCCTTTCCACCCGCACCGAGGCCATCGAGATGAAGCTGGGTGATCTGCACCGGGCCGCCCGCGCCGCCGAAGGGTCGATCAACGACGCCTATCTGGCCGGGCTGTGCGGTGCGTTGCGGCGCTATCACGTGGCACTGGGTGTGCCGATCAACTCGCTGCCGATGGCGGTCCCGGTGAACCTGCGCGCCGAGGCCGATCCGGCGGGCGGCAACCGCTTCGCCGGGGTCAACCTGGCCGCCCCGATCGGGGTCGCCGACCCGGCGGCCCGCATCCGCAAGATTCGCAAGCAGATGATCTCCCGGCGTGAAGAGGCCGCCATCGACATGATCAGCGCCGTCGCGCCGGTCCTGAGCCTGCTGCCCGACGTGGTGCTGCAATCGGTGAGCGGTTCGATGATCGTCTCCGACGTGCAGGCCAGCAATGTTCCCGTCTACCCGGGGGACACCTTCATCGCCGGTTCGAAAGTGTTGCGGCAGTTCGGAATCGGGCCGCTGCCCGGCGTCGCCATGATGGTGGCGCTGGTGTCGCGCGGCGGATACGCCACCATTACAACGCGTTACGACCGCGCGGCGATCGCCCGCCCGGAACTGTGGGCGAGGTGCCTGCAGGAAGGGTTCGACGAGGTGCTCGCACTGGCCGGGGACCGTGAGGCGCGTGTGGTGCCCGCATCGTTTTCCCTCGACGCAAATGAACAAACGAGTTATAGGAACGGATCGGTGGCGTATTCATGACCGAGGATTTGCGGCTCCCCGGCTCGGTGGCCGAGGTGATGGCCAGCCCGCAGGGCCCACACATCGGTGCCTTCTTCGACGTCGACGGCACGATCGTGGCCGGTTTCACCGCCGTGATCATGACCCGCGAGCGGTTCCGTAACCGGGACATGGGGGTGGGCGAGCTGATCAGCATGGTGGCCGCCGGGCTCAACCACCAGTTCGGCCGCCTCGAATTCGAAGGGCTGATCAACAAGGCCACCGACGTGTTGCGCGGCCGTCCGCTCTCCGACCTTCAGCAGATCGGCGAGCGGCTGTTCGCCGAGAAGATCGAGAAGCGCATCTACCCGGAGGTGCGGGAACTGGTGAGCGCGCACATCGAACGTGGACACACCGTGGTGCTGAGTACCTCGGCGCTGACCATCCAGGTGGAGCCGGTGGCTCGTTTCCTCGGCATCCCCTACATGCTCAGCAACCGGTTCGAGGTCGACGCCGACGGGGTGCTCACCGGCAAGGTCATCAAGCCGATTCTGTGGGGCCCCGGCAAGGCCAAGGCGGTGCAGAAGTTCGCCGCCGAGCGCGGCATCGACCTCGCCGAGAGCTATTTCTACGCCGACGGCGACGAGGACGTCGCGCTGATGCACCTGGTCGGCAACCCCCGTCCCACCAATCCGGGGGAGAAGATGGCCGAGATCGCCCGCAAGCGGGGATGGCCCATCCTGCGGTTCAACAGCCGCGGCCGCGGCGGTCTGGTCGGCCAGGTCCGCACTCTGCTCGGTGTCGGTTCCATCGTTCCGGCCGCCTACGGCGCGGTCGGCTGGGGACTGCTGACCGGCAGTCGGCGTCGCGGTGTCAACTTCTTCACCAGCGCCTTCCCGCAGATGTTGTTGACCCTCAACGGTGTTCGGCTCAACGTGATCGGCGAGGAGAACCTCAACAAGCAGCGGCCGGCGGTGTTCATCTTCAACCACCGCAACAACTTCGACCCCGTCGTGGTCGCCTCGATGGTCAAGGACAACTGGACCGGTGTGGGTAAGAAGGAGCTGGAGAACGACCCCTTCGTCGGTACTTTGGGCAAGCTCGTCGACACCGTCTTCATCGACCGGGACGACCCGAAGAAGGCCGTCGAGTCGCTCAAGCAGGCAGAAGAACTGACCAGGAAGGGGATCTCTGTCGTCATCGCCCCGGAGGGCACCCGGCTGGACACCCGATCGGTCGGTCCCTTCAAGAAGGGGCCGTTCCGGCTCGCCATGGCCGCCGGGGTGCCGATCGTGCCGATCGTGATCCGCAATGCCGAGGTGATCTCCGCCCGCGATTCGTCCACCCTTCACCCCGGGACGGTCGACGTCGTCGTCTACCCCCCGCTGTCCGTCGCGGACTGGACCGTGGACAACGTCACCGAGCGCATCGAAGAGGTGCGCCAGCTCTACATCGACACCCTCAAGAACTGGCCGGTCGGTTCGGTGCCCGAGGCGCAGTTGTACAGCCGCCAGAACGAGGCGGCGGGAGCCGGGGAGTCGTCCGGCACCGCCAAGAAGGCACCCGCCAAGAAGGCGCCCGCCAAGAAGGCGGCCGCGAAGAAGGCGCCCGCCAAGAAAGCGACGGCCGCAACGAATCCGGAGACCAGAGTGAGGGGACGCCGATGAGCGCCGCCGATTACCTGACCGACTTCAGCACCACCGACGACGCGCTGGTGCTCGCCTCGGTGTCCTCCAAGGCCGAGTTCGGTCTGCTCAACGACTGGTTGCAGCGACAGCGTCGCGCGCACCCCGACACCAAGGTGGAGGTGCTGCGGCTGCCGCCCGCCGATCCGACGGCGGAACTGGTCAGCGCGCTCGTCGACCAACTCGGAGTCGGCGAGGACCGCACGGTGGTTCCGGTGCGGGTGTTCTGGGTGCCCGGTGGCCTGCCGACCAGGGCGAAGCTGGCCGGCCTGATCTCCGGCCGGGAAACCTACCGGCCGCCCGAGATGCTGCAGCGCGCAATCCTGAAGAAGAACCCCACCCGAGCCCGCGTCGTCGCCGGCGAGCCGGCCAAGGTGTCCGAACTGCGCCAGCAGTGGCGGGAGAACACCGTGGGGGAGACCCAGCAGGAGTTCGCCCGCTTCGTTCTGCGTAGGGCAGAACTGGCGATCGAACGCATGGAGCTGCGGCTGCTGGGTCCGGAATACAAGTCGCCGCGGCTGCTCACCGACGAGCTGATGACCTCCTCGCGCTTCATGAAGGGCCTGGAGACCATCCCGGGAGCCACCCCCGAGAAGGCCGAGGAGATGCTCAACGAGCTCGCCACCGGATGGAGCAGGTTCTCGGTCGACCTGATTCCGACCCTCGGGCGCGCCATCTTCAGCCGCGGCTTCGATCCTCACATCGATTACGACCGCACGCAGATCGAGACCATGCGGCACAACCTGGGCGAGCACCCCGCGGTGTTGCTCTGGTCGCACCGGTCCTATCTCGACGGCGTGATCGTGCCGGTGGCGTTGCAGGAGAACAAGTTACCTCCGGCCTGCACCTTCGCCGGCATCAATCTGTCGTTCGGCTTCATGGGCCCGCTGTTCCGCCGGTCGGGTGTCATCTTCCTACGCCGCAAGCTCGACGATCCGCTGTACAAGTATGTGTTGCGCCAGTTCGTCGGCTACATCATCCAGAAGCGTTTCAACCTCAGCTGGTCGATCGAGGGAACCCGGTCCCGGACCGGAAAGATGTTGCCGCCCAAGCTGGGTCTGCTGTCCTACGTCGCCGACGCCTACCTCGACGGCCGCAGCGAGGACATCCTGTTGCAGCCCACCTCGATCAGCTTCGACCAGTTGCACGAGACCGCGGAGTACGCGGCCTACGCCCGGGGCGGGGAGAAGGTGCCCGAAGGCGCGGAGTGGCTGGTGAACTTCATCAAGGCCCAGGGCGAACGCAACTACGGCAAGATCTACGTCCGCTTCCCCGAGGCGGTGTCGATGCGCCAGTACCTCGGCGATCCGGACGGCCCGATCGCGACGGACCCGGCCGCCAAGCGTCTGGCCATGCAGAAGATGGCATTCGAGGTGGCCTGGCGGATCCTGCGGGCCACCCCCATCAACGCCAGCATGTTGGTGTCGGCGGTCCTGCTGGCCACCCGCACCCGGGCGCTGACCCTGCGCCAGCTGCACCACACCCTGCAGGCGTCGCTGGATTACCTTGAGCGCAAGGGCACGCCGATGACCAACAGCGCGCTGCGCCTGCACTCCACCGAGGGTGTGCGCGCCGCTCTGGACGCGATGTCCAACGGGCATCCCGTCACCCGGATCGACGGCGGACACGAGCCGGTGTGGCGAATCGGTCCGGAACAGGAACTTGAGGCTGCGTTCTACCGCAACTCGCTGATCCACGCCTTCCTGGAGACCTCGATCGTCGAACTGGCGCTCGTCCATGCCGGACGTGCTCCGGAAGGCGAACGGGTGGACGCGTTCTGGGCCCAGGCGATGCGGTTGCGTGCGCTGCTGAAGTTCGACTTCTACTTCGCCGATTCGGCGACGTTCCGCAAGAACATCGCCGAGGAACTGGAGTGGAACCACCAGTGGGAGGCTCAGCTCGCGGCCGGGCCGGAGGCCGTCGACGACCTGCTGCGGGCGAAACGGCCGCTGATGGCCAACGCCATGCTGCGGCCCTTCTTCGAGGCCTACGAGATCGTGGCCGACGTGCTCTGCAACGCTCCCGCCGACATCGACGACAAAGAGTTGAGCAGACAGGCTCTGGGCGTGGGCAATCAGTATGCGGCGCAACTCTTGTTGAGCAGCAACGAGTCGGTGTCGGCACTGTTGTTCGCGACGGGCCGGCAGGTCGCGGCCGATCAGAAGCTCCTGGAGCCCTCGCACGATCTGCGCGCGCGGCGTACGGCGTTTCTGCTGGAGTTGCGCGACATCGTCAACGACATGGAACGGATCCACCAGCTCACCCGGGAACAGTTCTATGCCCGGGAGGCCAAGCTGGGGCCCATCGATCCGGATGCCCCGCTGCGTCCGACGGCCCGGTAGTCCGCTACGCCAAAGTCGGCGCCGCCCGATCTGGCCGATCCGATAACGTTTGTGCTGTGACTTCTCCCGCGGCGCGACGCGGCCTGTGGCCGGTGTTCGCGGCCGCGGCGGTTCTGGCCGGTGTCGTCGCGGCTGCAATCGGCGCGCTTTCCCTTGCCGACGCTCTGACCGCCACCGGACTGCCCGATCCGGGACCGGTGACGACGCTGGGGCTTCCGTTCGTCCGCGCGGCCGGCGAGCTGGCCGCCGCCGCGGCGATCGGCGGCCTGATGTTCGCGGCGTTCTTCGTGCCGCCGCAGGAGACCGGGGTGCTCGACGCCGCGGGCTACCGGGCGTTGCGGTTCGCGGCCGGTGCCTGCGGAGTGTGGACGTTATGCGCGGCGGTCATGGTGCCGTTGACCGTCTCCGACGTGTCCGGCAAGCCGCTGCACGAGCACCTCAACCCGGTCGAGATGTGGCAGGTGGCCGGTCTGGTGGACACCGCGTCGGCCTGGCGGTGGACGGCGGTGCTGGCCTTCGTCGTCACCGTCGCGGCCCGGGCGGTGCTGCGCTGGTCGTGGACCCCGGCCTTGTTCGCCGGATCGTTGCTGACCCTGGTGCCGCTGGCGCTCACCGGCCATTCGGCGGCGGGCGGGTCGCATGATCTGGCCACCAACAGCCTGCTCATCCATCTGGTGGCCGGTGCGCTGTGGGCCGGTGGGCTGCTGGCGCTGCTGGGCAACGCGTTGGCCGGCGCGGGGTACACCGATCTGGCGGCGCG
>NZ_JBIIOV010000146.1:0-8421 GCF_044342925.1 Mycobacterium sp.
CCGCCTTGTGGGCGGCCGGCCTGGTGCTGTTGGCGGCGTGGATGCCGTTCGACAACGGCCTGCGACCGGAAGGGCAGATCACCACCGGCGCGCTGATCACCTACGTGCTGATCGAACGGGCCATCACTTCGGGCCGACTGACCCCTTTTGCGCTGGCCATCATCACCGCCGCGTTCACCCTCGGTATCCAACCGACCGGCCTGATCGCGGTCGCCGCGCTGATCGCCGGAGGCCGGCCGATCTTGCGGATCCTGATGCGCCGCCGCGCCGTGGTGGGCACCTGGCCGTTGGTGGCACCCCTGTTGGCCGCCGGCACCGTGATTCTGACGGTGGTCTTCGCCGACCAGACTCTGGCGACGGTGCTTGAGGCCACCCGGATCCGCACCGAGATCGGCCCGAGCCAGGAGTGGTACACCGAGAACCTGCGGTACTTCTACCTGATCCTGCCTACCGTGGACGGGTCGCTGTCGCGCCGGTTCGGTTTCCTGATTACCGCTTTGTCGTTGTTCATCGCGATGTTCGTGATGTTGCGGCGCAAGCGAATTCCCGGCGTCGCACGCGGTCCGGCGTGGCGGTTGATGGGTGTCATCTTCGCGACCATGTTCACCCTGATGTTCACCCCCACCAAGTGGGTGCACCATTTCGGATTGTTTGCGGCTGTCGGCGCCGCGGTGGCCGCACTGGCGACCGTTCTGGTCTCGCAGTCGGTGCTGCGCTGGTCCCGAAACCGGATGACCGTCGTCACCGCCGTGCTGTTTGTACTCGCCCTGACCTTCGCCACCACCAACGGCTGGTGGTATGTGTCCAGTTACGGGATCCCGTTCAACAACTCAATACCCGAGTTCGGCGGAATCAGCGTCAGTGCCGTGTTCCTGGGGCTGTTCGTGCTGTCGGCGCTCTACACCGCATGGCTGCACATCACGGCCCGCCGGCACGGCGAAGGGCGGGGCACAGGGGTGATCACGGCGGCACCGATCCCGTTGGCGGCCGGGTTCATGGTGGTGGTGTTCTTCGCGTCGATGATCACCGGGATCATCCGTCAGTACCCCACCTACTCCAACGGATTGGCCAACATCCGGGCGTTTGCCGGCGGCTGCGGACTGGCCGACAACGTGCTCGTCGAACCCGACGCCAACGCGGGCTTCCTGACCCCGCTGCCCGGCGACTACGGCCCCCTGGGTGCTATCGGCGGGGAGAATCCGGCCGGCTTCACCGCTAATGGGGTGCCGGAAAAGATTGTTGCCGAGGCGATTCGGGTCAACAATCCCACTCCGGGCATCGACCATGACTGGGAAGGGCCGTTCAAGCTCAGCAAGCCTGGCGTCAACGGGTCCCGTATTCCGTTGCCGTACAAGCTCGATCCGACGCGGGTGCCGATGGCGGGGAGCTACGTCGACACCGGTCAGCAGCAGAGCCTGCTCACCTCAGCCTGGTACGAGTTGCCACCGAATGACGAGGGCCGTCCGTTGGTGGTAGTGACCGCGGCCGGAACCATCGCCGGCAACAGTGTGCTCAACTCGTTCACCGACGGTCAGACCGTGGAGTTGGAGTACGGGCGACCCGGACCTGACGGCCTGGTGGCGGCCGGGCGGGTGATGCCCTACGACCTGGGGCCTGCGCCGTCGTGGCGCAATCTGCGCTTTCCCCGGTCGGAGATTCCAGCCGACGCCACTGCGGTGCGCATCGTCGCCGAGGACAAGTCACTGTCCCTGGGCGACTGGGTGGCGGTGACACCGCCGCGGGTGCCGGAGTTGCAGACCGTGCAGGAGTACGTGGGTTCCACCCAACCGGTGCTGATGGACTGGGCGGTGGGACTGGCCTTCCCGTGCCAGCAGCCGATGCTGCACTCCAACGGTGTCACGCAGGTGCCGAAGTACCGCATCACGCCGGACTACCTGGCCAAGAAGAATGACACCGACTCCTGGGAAGACGGCCGCAACGGCGGGCTTCTGGGGATCAGCGATCTATTGCTGCGAGCGCACGTGATGGCGACGTACCTGTCGGATGACTGGGGCCGGGACTGGGGTTCGCTGCGCAAGTTCGACACCATCGTCGACGCGCCGCCGGCGGAACTTGAGTTGGGCAGCGCGGTTCGCAGTGGACTGTGGTCACCGGGACAGATCCGGATCAAGGCCTGAGTTCGTACCGGGCCATCGCCGCCTCAAGTTCGGCGGCCAGTTGCGGCATGAGTTCCTGTATCTGCGGGACGGTGCCGGACACACTCATCGGAAGCCCCCGCGTCGACAATCTGCGACTCACGCCCTAGCCTGGCATTACGGCAACGATGCTGTCGTTAAGGGGCCTTGGGAGTCAAGGCGGAACAACAGGTGACACTAGTGCCATGACTGGTGCACAGCGGGGCGACGGTGCCGCAGTGCCTCGCGCCCCGGGCCGCCCCCCGATTCCGGTCCATCGCATCGTCGATGCGGCCCTGCAGGTCATCGACGAGCAGGGCCTGGGGGCACTTTCCATGCGGTCCCTGGCCAAGCACCTCAACTCCAGTACCGCAACGCTCTACCGCCATTTCCCCACCCGGGCGGCCCTGGTGCAGAGCGTCATCGACCGGGTGCTGGGTGAGGTCGACGTCGATACCGAGAATTTCCGCGGCCTGAACTGGCGGCAGGGCTGCGAGAAGATCGCCCACGACATTTTCGGGGCGTTCAGTCGGCACCGGCAGACGGCATTGCTGCTCGCCGATCACACCCCCGTCGGGCCGAACTCGGCGGCCGTTCGGGAACGCACGCTCGCCGTTCTGATCGACGGCGGCTTCGAGGTGACGGTGGCCGCACGGACGGGCGCGATGATCGCGCATCTGATCCTGGGCTTCGCGATCCAATTCGGCGGGGAGCGGGAGACCACGGCCGCCGACCGCGAGGCTTTCCGGAAGGCCATCCACGACATGGACCTCAGCCGCTTCCCGGCGACCGCCGCGGTCAAGCAGGCGCACTGGCGACCGACGACCGTCGATCAGGAATTCGAGTTCGCTCTGCAGATGGTGCTCGACGGCCTCAGCCGGTTACGCGTCGGCGACTGAGGTTTCAAACGGTCGGCCTGCCGCTACAACCCCGCCTCGGCGGGCTGCGGCGCCGGCGCGATGGTGAGAATCGGATCGCCGGCCGCGACCTGCCCACCGGCAACCGCCTCCACCCCGCCGAACTTCTTGGAATTGAGCACCACGATCGGGGTGATCAACGGGTAACCGGCGTCCTGAATAACCTTGCGGTCGAACGTCACCAGCGGCGTTCCGGCGGTGACCTTCTGGCCCTTCTCGACCTTGACGTCGAACCCGGTTCCTTTCAGCTTCACGGTATCGATGCCGATGTGGATCAGCACCTCCACGCCGCTGTCGAGCAGGATGCCGAAGGCATGGCCGGTGGGCTGGGCCGCAATCACCGTCCCGGATCCCGGTGCATAGGCGGTGTCGCCGGACGGCTCGATCGCCACACCCGGGCCCATGATGCCCTTTCCGAAGACGGGGTCCGGGACGTCGCTCAGGGCGACGACGGTGCCCGCCAGCGGCGAGACGATGTCGGTGGCCACACCGGCTTCGCCGGCCGCCTTGGTGGCCGCGGCGGCCACCAGGGTGTCGGCGCTCGCCGCGCCCATCGGGCTCTCCAGATCAGCGACCGGCACACCGGCGGCCGCCGCGGCGGCGGCCTGCTCCGGGGTGCGGTAGCCGGACAGGATCACCAGGATCATCGAGGTGAAGAACGCCGCCAGCACCGCCACGGCGTATAGGCCCATGTTGCTGAACGCCGGGATCGTCAGCAGTGAGGTGAACACGAAGGCCTTGGTCGTCACACCGCCACCGATACCGATGATCAGGCCGCCGACCAGGCAGCCCACCAACATGCGCGGGTAAATCCGCTTGAACCGCAAGTGGATTCCGTACAGGGACGGCTCGGAGATACCGCCGAGTAGACCGGCCGCCAGGGCGCCGGTCGCGGTCTGACGCATCTGCTTGTCACGCTCACGCCAGGCCAGGTACAGCACGCCGGCGGTCGCCCCGAAGCAGGAGAAGTTCCATGCGCCCATCGGGCCCTGGATGTAGTCGTAGCCCAGGGTCTGGATGTTCAGCAGCATGATGGCGTTGATCGGCCAATGCAGGCCCAGCGGCACCATGAACGGGTAAGCCAGTGGCACGAGCACGGCGAAGATGAACGGCGAGAAGTCGTTGATCGACTTCAGGATGTTGGCCAGACCGGCACCGGCGTAGACACCGAGAGGACCGATCAGGAATGCCGTCAGCGGGATCATGATCAGCATCGACAGGAACGGCACGAAGATCAGCTGCACGTTCTCGGGGATGACCCGCTTGAGGAATTTGTAGAGCACCCCGAGCACCGCGGCCATCAGCAACGGCGGGAACACCTGTGAGCTGTAATTGAAGATAGTGAGCGGAACGCCGAAGATCTGGACCACGTCGACCTGGGAACCAAAAACGTTCTGGGGCTGAGCGACTTCTTTGAGCGCGGCGAAGCCGGGCAGCATCACCACCGCCATGATCGCGAACCCGACCCATGGATCGGCGCCGAGTTTCTTCGAGGCGTTGTACGCGACCATCAGCGGCAGGAACACGAACACGCTCTGCCAGCAGAGGTTGACGAACTGCCACGACGGTGCGAGTTCGACACGTGGGTCAGCCCAGTTGGGGATGACCTTGAGCGTGCTCATCAGGGCCATGAACGTGATGAACAGCGAGGCGCCCAGCAGCGCACCGAGAAGGGGACGGAACGAGTCGGACAGGAACTCGAAGAACGAGTCGAGCCAGGCGAACTTGCCGCGGGGGCCCTTGGCCCGCGCGGCGGCCTTGATAGCGTCCGCATCGGCTGCGGCGGCGCCGCCACCCATGCCGGGCAGTGCCTGGATCTGGTTGTAGACCGTCTGCACGCCGCCGCCGATGACCACCTGATAGCGGTTACCGGCCTGGGGCACTGCGCCCATCACCCCGGACACCGACTCCAGAGCCGACTGGTTGACGCCCGAGGCGTCCCGGAGCTGGAACCGCAGCCGGGTGGCGCAGTGCGTCAGGCTCTCGATGTTCGCCGAGCCACCGAGCTTGTCGACAATGTCGGCAGCCGTGTTCGAAGACATAGGTTCCAACCCTCCACGAAACACCTCTCAATCCCGAATGGGCCGAGGTGAGTGGATGGTATCGACGTTGGCGGGGCGCTGGATCGGAATTGCCGCGCAATCATCGGATCAGGGCACCGGCGACCCCGCCGAATCGGTTGCAGGCAACGCCGAATCGGCCGCAGGCAACGCCGAATCGGCCGCAGGCAACGCCGGCGCCGATGTCGCGGTACGCAACCGCTCGGATTGCAGCGACCAGACGGTCTCGTCGACGGCGTACGGGTCGCGAGCACAGTAGGCGGGCGAGCCGCTCTGGGTCACCGCGGCGGCTCCCAGCACCGCGCAATCAGCCCCGAGAACGACCACCGGAAGGTCCATCCGTGCCGACACAGCGGGCGGCGGCGCTGTGGTGAGACCGGCCGAACTCGTCGATTCGGCCTTGCCGTTGCGCTGTTTCAGCAGGACGGCGGTCGCGGTGCCGACTACGCCGACCAGCAACACAGCACCGAGCGCTGCGGCGGCGCGACGGCGTGATCGCGGCGGCGCGACGACTTTGCGATGCTGGCCGGGATGACCCAAACCGTTCGGGGACAGTGCGTTTCGCATGGCCGTGGCGAAGTCAGCGCACCGGTCGAAGCGGTCGGCGGGATCCTTGGACAGCGCCGTGGCGAAGACCGGCCCCAGGGCGGTCAAATCCGGGCGCTCCTCGCCGATCACCGGGGGCTTGGCGGTGAGGTGCTGGGTGATGACCACCGCCGGATTGGTGTTGGTGAACGGCGCATGGCCGGTAAGCAGATGGAAAGCGGTGGCGGCCAGCGCATATTGATCGGCGCGGCCGTCGATCTCCTCGCCCTTGAGCTGCTCGGGCGCGGCGTAGGTGACGGTGCCGACCGTCACGTCGACGCCGGTCAGGTTACTGGGTTGACCGACCCAGCGGGCAACACCGAAGTCGGCCAACATGACTCGGTCGGACTCACTGCAGCCGAGCAGGATGTTGGCCGGCTTGATGTCGCGGTGCAGCAGTCCTCGGGCGTGCGCGTAGTCCAGCGCATCAGCCACACTAGTGACGATTCGGGCCACCTCGGCGGCCGGTATGCCGTCGGGATAGGTCTCGGTCAGCAGGCGGAATGCATCGGTGCCGTCGACGTACTCCATGGCGATCCACAACTGTCCGTCGCAGTCGCCGCGGTCGTAGATGGTGACGATGTTGGGGTGGTGAAGAGTGGCCACCATCTCGGCCTCTTGGTTGAACCGCTGCCGGTACTCATCGTCGTGGCTGACGTTGGTGCCCAGAACCTTCAGGGCATCGCGCCGCGGCAGCCGCGGGTGCTCGGCCAGATACACCTCGCCCATGCCGCCGGTGCCCAGCGTGCCCAAGATGGTGTAGCCGGCGAATACCTGTCCATCAGCGATCGGCATCAGAAAACCGGGCCTACGCCGGGAGGGCGGCTTTCAGCGCCGCCAGTGCAGACGTGCTCAAGCGGGCCAGTTCGTCGATCTCCGCAGCAGTGAGCGCAGCGTGGAGGATCTCGGTCATCCGCCGGTTGGTGGCCTCCTCCACCTCGGCGTAGCGGTCTTTCTTATCCGCCCCGTCAGCGAACGGCTCGGACCAGCCGAACATCCGGGTGTAGTTCTCGTCATGGCCCAGCATGTGCGCCTCGACCGGGCTGACCCCGGACGCGCTGAGCAGATTCAGGTGAACATCTCCGCGCAACTCGCGCAGCACGAACATCACCTGCGCCGCACGGGCAGGTGCATCGTCCGCCAGCGGCATCGTCCGCCAGCCCACGTACATCGGCAGGCCGGAACCCGTTGTCGCCGTGATGATCTTCTCCCCCAGCTCCGCAATGCGGGCTAGCCCTTCGGCACCGCTGAGGTAGCTCCGGGCGAACTCGGCCAGCTGGTTCCAATACACCTCGGCCGCACCGGCCGCTCCGCGCACAGCGACGCCTTCGTCCCACAGCGCCGCTGTCATACCGGGCTCGAAAATGGCGAAGATCGACGCCACCGTGGCACCGGTGGCTTCGCCCAGCACACCGCCGCGGCCGGCGACATATCCGGCCAACGGGTTGGTGTATCCGGCGGCGATGCTGCCGGCGAAGGTCTGCGGGTGCAGCATGAATACGCTGCCGAACTCACCGATCGCCGCGCCGGCCGCACGGGTGGCTTCACTGGTGCGCATCGAGCACTCCTTAGATGGGGATGAGCCCATGCTTGCGCTGGACCCGCTGAATCTGCTTCTCCCGCAACAGCCGCATGGACTTGCGCAGCAGCAGCCGGGTCTCGTGCGGCTCGATCACCGCGTCGATGAATCCGCGTTCGGCGGCGATGTAGGGAATCGCCATGTTGAGGTTGTACCCCTCGATGAAGTCGGCGCGGATCTTCTGCACCTCGGGGGCGGTGGGGTCGGGGAAACGCTTCACCAGCAGCTGGGCGGCGCCATCGGCGCCGATCACCGCGATGCGGGCGGTGGGCCAGGCGAAGTTCAGGTCGGCGGTGAGCTGCTTGGAGCCCATCACCGCGTACGCCCCGCCGTAGGACTTACGGATGGTCAGCGTCACCTTCGGGACGTCGGCCTCCACCACCGCATAGAGGAAACGGCCACCGCGCTTGATGATTCCGTTCTTCTCCTGCTCCACACCGGGCAGGAAGCCGGGGGTGTCGACGACGAACACCAGCGGCACGTTGAACGAGTCGCAGAACCGGACGAACCGGGCCGCCTTGTCGGACGCCTCGTTGTCGATGGCGCCGGACATGTGCATCGGCTGATTGGCCACGACGCCCACCGGGCGGCCGTCGACCCGGGCGAAGCCGGTGATGATCGCCTGACCGGCTTGAGCGGCCACGTCGAGAAAGTCCCCGTCATCGAAGATCCGGATCAGGATCTCGTGCATGTCATAGGCCATGTTGTCGGCGTCCGGAACCAGGGCATCCAGTTCCAGATCGTGCGGGGTGATCTCCGGCTCCAAGCCGGGATTGATCACGGGTGCGTCGTCGAAAGTGTTGGGCGGCAAGAACTCCAGGAAGTCGCGCACGTAGGCGAACGCGGCCTTCTCCGAGTCGACCACCTGGTGGATGTTGCCGTAGCGGGCCTGGTAGTCCGCCCCGCCGAGTTCGTCGAGGCTGACGTCCTCGCCGGTGACGTCCTTGATGACGTCGGGCCCGGTGACGAACATGTAGCCCTGGTCGCGGACGGCGACCACCAGGTCGGTCTGGATCGGCGAGTACACCGCACCGCCGGCGCACTTGCCCAGGATGATCGAGATCTGCGGCACCACACCGGACAGCAGCTCGTGGCGGCGGCCGAGCTCGGCGTACCAGGCCAATGAGGTGACCGCGTCCTGGATG
>NZ_JBIIOV010000148.1:0-8340 GCF_044342925.1 Mycobacterium sp.
TACAACAGGCGATTCGCCTGAAACGGGAAGGTCTTTTGACCCTGCCGTCATAACGACAACACTTGTAGTCTCCTCAGACGCCCATCGGATTCCGCTCACCGCCTCATGCGAGCGGGTCGGCGGTCACGGCTGACTCCAGGAGGCTCCGCCATGCATTCTTCGGCTACGTTCGTCGGTCGCATCGGAGCCCTGGCGGTGGCGCTCGGAGTGGGTGTCGTGGTGGGCGGATACGGGATCGCCACCGCCGACACCGGCGGATCAGAGGGTTCGGCGTCGGATACCGATGCGTCGGCACCGCAGGGCTCACGGCACTCGGCACCCGGCCGGGGACACCGCGGGCAGCCGTCGCAGGCCCCATCGCAGGAGCAGACTCCCGACCAAGCGACCCGCCAGCTTCGACATCAGTGAGAAGTCCGGGTCGACGGTGATCAGCATCGTCAACAACAACCAGACCTACACCCTCAGCGGTGTCCCGCTCAGCACGGTCAAGATGGGCAACATCGTCGCGCTGGACTCCGGCACACAGGCCAAGTGGCAGGCGGCCATCAACGCGGCGGTGGCAGCCAAGCTCTGATAGTTCCGCCAACTGACCCCAACGATTCTTTGCCGAAATCAGCAATCGGCGTGGGTTGTCGGAGCTAAAATCCGGTTTTTCCGGATTTACAACCATGGCTGTAGGGGGCCAAATGACCATGCAACTGTCCGAGACTCACAGCGAAGTGCTGCGGGTACTGGCCGACACTGTCGTACCCGCCATGCCGCGGGACGACGATCCCACCGGCTTCTGGGCGGCAAGCGGAAGCAGCCTAGGGGCTGATGTCGCCGTCGCGCAGGCGATCGCCGGGATGCCCGAGGAGCAGCAAGCCGGCATGCTGAGCCTGCTCGACGGCCTGCACGCGCAGGGGTTCACCACCGGTTCGCAGGAAGAGCGCGAACAACTGCTCAGCGCGGTGGCGGCGTCTAGCGACGCGGCCGAAGCCGGCATCAGCGGGCTGGTCGGGCTCACCACCATGATTTCCTACTCCGGGCCCGACCCGAATACCGGAGTCAATGTGGCGTGGAAGCAGTGGGGTTACGACGGGCCCCCGCAATGGGAGCGCCGCGGACCCGATCCTCTGCCGACCTACACTCCCACTGGCGAGGCGGAGACGATCGACGCCGACGTCTGCGTCGTCGGCTCGGGGGCCGGCGGCGGCGTGGTCGCCGGCATGCTGGCCAAGGCGGGGCTGAACGTCGTCGTGCTCGAGGCCGGATCGAACAAGAACGAAGCCGATTTCAACGGCTACGAACTGCAGGCCCTGAACGAGTTGTTCTGGAACAACGGTCCCTGGCTGACCTCGAAGGCGAACATGATGACGCTGGCGGCGAGCACCCTCGGCGGCGGCCCGACGCTGAACTGGCAGAACTTCCTGCGCACCCCGGCGTGGGTCCGCGAGCACTGGGCCGAGGAATTCGGCTTGAAGGACGTCGCCACCCCGGAATTTGACGAGGACCTGGACGCCATCTGGACACGGCAGGGCGTCAATGACGGGTGTTCGGACTACAACGAGTCGCACAAGGCAATGCAGCGCGGCGCCGAGGCGCTCGGCTACAACTTCCATAAGCTGAGCCGCAACGTCGACCCGAGGTACTACCGTTTCGAGGCCGCCGGTCACACGGGCTACGGAGACGGTACCGGGGCCAGGATCGACCTGCGTACCACCTACCTGCGCGATCTCGTCGAGGTCGGCGGTCGGATCATCGTCAACTGCCACGCGGACCGGGTCCTGGTCGAGGACGGCCGAGGCGCCGGCGTAGCGGCCACCTACACCAATCCGCAGACCGGCGCGACGACTGCGGTGACCGTCAGGGCGCCGAAAGTCGTTGTGGCGGGAGGTTCACCGAATTCGCCCGCCCTGCTGCTGCGCTCCGGCATCGGCGGACCGGCCGTCGGTAAGAACCTGCACATGCACCCGGTCGTTTCCTGCCTCGCGCTGTACCCGCAGCAGATGAGCGGATGGTTGGGCGGCCCCATGGTCGGGCAGGTCGACACGTTCGCCAACATCGAGGACGGTTACGGGACCCTGTTGCAGAACGCCCAGTGGCTGCCGGCCGTCATCAGCACCGGCGTGGCGCGGGAGTCTTTCACCCAGCACAAGGAGACGATGGCCCGTCTCGGCCACGCGGCGATGTGGGTCGGAATCTCGCGCGACCGTGGGTCGGGCTCCGTCACGATCGACGAAAACGGCAGACCGGTGCTCAGTTACGAGCTCAACGACCCCGTCGACGAGCGCGTTGCCAACCAGTCCCTCGAGGCGCAGATCCGCCTGCACCACGCAGCGGGTGCCGACGAGATCATCCCGATGTCAGAGACCTTCGATCGGTGGCGGCGCGGCGAGGACCTCGAGGCGTTCATCGAGAGAATGAAGAATATGCCGAAGGCTCGCGGCGGCCACCGCCTCGTCTGTGCGCACCAGATGAGCTCGTGCCGGCTCGGCACCGACCCGGAGACGTCGGTCGCCGACCCCAATGGTGAGTTGCACGACACCCCAGGGGTTTACATCGGCGACGCCAGCGGTTTCCCGACCGCCAGCCTCGCCAACCCCATGCTGACGACGCTGGCGATGGCTCACCGCTTCGCCCGGCTGATGACTGCGGAGGTCGGCGCCACCGTCAGTTGATACCCCTCGCCAACGGCGATCGGCGTGCGACTGTTGTCGTACGCCGATCGTCGTTGTCGAGGAGTCCGATGCCTGCCACAGACCCGGTCTGCCCGCCCGGTACGGCGTTCGCGACCGCTGTCGACGCCGTGCGTCAGGGCCGGCAGGACGTCGAACAGGCGGCGTCCGGCCTGATAAGCCTGCTGACTGACGCGGAATTGCTGTATCTGCTCGACGGCGACCTGACGATCCTGCGCGGCCTGATCGGCATGTCGCAGCGGTACAACAAGGTGCCCTTCGAGGCTGGCCGCATTGACCGCCTGGGCATCCCGGGCATCCGCTTCACCGACGGCCCACGCGGGGTGACCCTGGGGGCGTCAACCGCGTTCCCGGTGGCCATCGCTCGCGCGGCGACGTGGGACCCGGATCTGGAGCGGCGAATCGCCGGTGCGATCGGCGCCGAAGCGCGCGCCCAGGGTGCCAACATCTGGGCCGGTATCTGCATCAACCTCGCCTACGCGCCGGGCTGGGGTCGAGCCCAGGAGTCCTACGGGGAGGACCCGTTGCTGCTCGGGGCGATGGGAGCCGCCGCCGCCGAGGGGGCCAAGCCCTGGGTGATGTCCTGCGTCAAGCACTTCGCGCTGAACTCGATGGAAGAAGCGCGGTTCCGCGTCGACGTCCGGGTGTCCGAAGACGTGCTGCGGGAGGTGTATCTGCCGCACTTCCGGTCCGTCGTCGAAGCCGGCGCCGATTGTGTGATGAGCGCCTACAACTCCGTCAACGGAACCTGGGCCGGGCAGAACGCCCACCTGCTGACCGAGATCCTGCGCGATGACTGGGGATTCACCGGGTTCGTGATGACGGATTTCATCTGGGGACTGCGTGACCCGGTCGGCTCGGTGGTGGCCGGCCAGGACCTGGAAATGCCGTTTCGCCAGCAGCGCGCGGCCACCCTGCCCGCGGCGCTGGCCGACGGGAGGCTCAAGCGGGCCGACGTCGAACAGGCCGCTCACCGGCAACTCGCCGCCCAGATCCGCCTCGCACTGCGGGCGAACCCGCATCCGCCCGCGACGGTGGTCGCTTCGGAGCAGCACCGGAAACTGGCCCGGGAGGCGGCGCAGCGAGGGGCGGTGCTGCTGCGTAACGAGTCGGTGCGGGGGGCGCCCGCGCTACCGCTGGTCGAGTCGTCACTGTCGACCCTGGCGGTGCTCGGCGCGCTGGCCGACCAGCCCAACCATGGTGACGTCGGCTCGTCGCTGGTGTCCCCGCCGTCGTCGGTCAGCATTGTCGACGGGCTGCGGGAAAGACTGGGGGACAGGCTGATCCGCGTCGCCGGTGTCGATGCCGAACCGGCCGTCGCGGCGGCCCGAGCGGCCGACGCCGCCGTGATCGTGGTCGGCCTGTCGTCGGAGGATGAAGGCGAGTCCATGATCGGAGTCGACACCGCGACCACCCGATTATTCGGCGGGATCGCACGCTTCCGGCCGGTGGCGGCGGCATTGGTCAAGCTGGCCGGGCTGGCGTCGGCGCTGAAGAAGTTCGGCGGTGACCGCCGCGATCTACGGCTGCGCGCCGAGGATGTCGCCCTGATCCGGGCCGTGGCGGAGGTCAACGATCGCACGATCGTGGTGGTAATCGGCGGCGGCACCATCGTGCTCGATCCGTGGGACCGCCCAACAGAACAACACCGCGTCGCCGCGGTGCTGCTGGCCTGGTACCCGGGCATGGAGGGCGGCCATGCGATCGCCGACGTTCTGCTCGGCGACGCCGAACCGGCGGGCCGGCTGCCACTGGCGATCCCGTGTCGGCAGAGCGATCTCCCCGAGGTGGACTGGGTCGCCGACACCGTTACCTACGGTCGGTGGTGGGGCCAACGCAAACTCGACCGGGACGGTGTTGCGGCCGCCTACCCACTCGGATTCGGTTTGGGATACACCACTTTCGCACTGTCCGACCTCACCGTCGGCACAGTCGAGGGCGAGCGGTTCAGCGCCGAGGTGACCGTCACCAACACCGGCGACCGCCGCGGCCGGCATGTGGTGCAGATCTACGCTGTGCGCCCCGGGGACACGGGACGCCCGGTGCACCACCTTGTCGGTTTCGCATCGGTGGACGTCGCGGCCGGGCAGAGCCGACGGAGTGTCGTCGACTGCTCCACCCGGCCACTGCAGCATTGGACCGCTGACGGCTTCGCGCTGGACAGCGGCGATCTGACCATCCGCGCGGCCTCGCACGCCGGCGATCCCGCGGCGGTCGAGGGCACGCTGGCGGTATAGCGCGAGTTGTTCAGCCCAGCGTCAGTGCGCGGTGGCGATCAGGTCGCCCTGCGCCAATGCCGCGGCCCGGTGGCCGTGTATCTCGCCCTCCAACCAGATGGGTATTGCCGTCACAGTGACGCTTCCGGTTCTGGTCGCCGTGCTCGCCACCATCGGCGGCATCCTGGTAGTCGGCGTCGGCGGCGGCCTGATCCGGCCGATGCAGGCCCGTTGGGAGAACTACCTGTCCTCCGCTGAGCGGGAAGGGCGAGAACTTCGGGCGCGCCGGTTCCCGCACTACGCGGCACCGGCGGGCGGTGTCGGTTCGGCAGGCATGGGATCGCCGGCGACGGTCTATCACCCGGCACCCAGCACCCCGGCCACCCCGGCCACCCCGGCCACCCCGGCCACCCCGACCACCGAACAGCCTCAGCACTGGGAGACCGGATCGACCCCCGAGGGCGTGCACCCCGCACCGAAGCCTGGCGTCAGGCGTGGCTGCAGCGTCTCGGGTCCGACGCCGTAACCGCCGGCAGTTAAGCCGGCGGAGCCGGCAGCGCCGAGATCCGGCGGGCCAGGTAGGGCGAAAACCAGCCCGCGTACTTCTCCTGCAAGTCCGGGCTGCGCCAATCCGACCCGGTGACGATTCCCCGGCAGTTCGGCTGCTCGCACCGGCAGCGGAACTCGTCGTAGTCGCTGGCGTCGCACATCGCGTAGTCGAAGGTCAATTCTTCACCCGGGGCGATGTCGCACATCGCCACCAGCAGCGTCTGGCCGAGCAGTCCGCAGTTGGGCTCGCAGGAGTGATTGAGCATGTCCCCGGCCGCCGGCGTCACGTCGGAGACGAGGTACAGGTCGGCGTCGACCTGAATCGACCGGCTCAGACGGTCCTCGCTCAAGGTCTGGAGCACGTCGAGAGTCACCACCCAGCCGCCGAAGGCCGCGACGGTCTCGCCAGCCGGGATGGGCTCGGTGGCAAAGGAGCCCCAGCCCTTCTCACCGGCCGGTCGGGCCTGCGCCCTCGGACTGAGCCAGCTGTAGTCCACCGATCTCAACCTCCCCTGTCATAAACGCCGTCATGCTACGGCCACCCGGCTGAACGTCGATTACCGACCGGCCTCAATATCGGCGACGATGCGCTCGGCCGGGGCTCCGCACCCCGAACTCAACGCGAAACCGGAGGCCAGCACATCGTCGATCCGGCGCTTGAGATCCCCGGAGACCAGATGCGCCTCCAGATCGCCGCCCGGGCAGGACGTCACCGGCGTGACTTCACGGTGACTGGCCAGAGTGGCGGTGGTGATCCCGAATTGCCTTGTGGCCCAAGCGCACACCAAGGCGGCACCGTTGAGTTGGGCGTCGGTGACGGTCTCCTCGTCGAAGTTGCCTTCGCACAGCACCAGGAAATGCCCGGTGGTGTCGTAATCGGTGGCGGTGTCGCCGGCGATGGCGGGATCGCGCAGCGCGAAAATGTTGCCTTCGCGGTCCACAGCGGCGTGATAGGCGATGTCGACCCAGCCTTTGTCGTCCTGGTGGTAGCGCTGGTGCTGGCGCAGGCGCGCGGCGATCTCCCGGTTGTCCGGAAGCGCCACGGCCGAGTGATGAATGGTCATGCGGTCGATCGTGTGCGGGCGTCCGCCGGGACGGGCCGGGCGCGCGCCCCAGGCATCCCGGCAGAGCATCACGCCGGACACGGCCGGGGGAGAGGCGGGCGGAGAGGCAGACGTCACCGCCGGTGCGGCCGAAACCCCCAGCGCCACAAGGCCCAGACCGCTGCCGAACTTGAGCACGTCTCGGCGGTTGAGGTTCTCCATGCGCTCAGCCTGCGGCGCAGCCGGCCAGGAAGAGTGCGGCGGGGATCTCGGCGTCCGCGGGCGGGGTCGTCGTGACGGGATCCGTGCCGCACACCACGCGCTTGTCCTGCACCACCCAGAACTGGTCCTCCTGCTCGAACACGAACGAGGTGGGCGCCCCCATCGACGGGGTGTCCCGGCTGGACAGCATGCCCGCGGTCACCGCCCAGCCGTCGGCGCAGCTCAGTTCCTCGACGGTGTAGAGGTTGTCCGGCCCCAGCGCCCGGGCGGCGGCGGTTGCAGGCTCGGCGAGAGCCTCCTTGGTGCACTCCGTCGTTGCGCCCACCATCGGCGCCGGCTGGGTCGCGACCGTCGTCGAGGTGGCCGCGGTCGCCGTGGCAGAACCGGCGGGCTCGGCGGCGCCCGAGCATGCCGACAGCGAGCTCACGGCCAGGACCGCGAAGGTGAGCGTGACGTGCGATTTCATCGCCCGAAAGCGTACCGGGCGCCGACCCGCCGGTCAGGTTGCCGCGCGGCGTACCGAACGCTCCCTAGGATCGCCGGGTGGCCGATCGCTATGGCGCTGACGTGCTCGCCGACAACCCGCACCAACCCCGCAGGCCCCGCTCGGTGGAGTGCTGCGCCGACTACGGGCTGGTGGTGGAGGACCCGCAATCCGGCTTCGTCGGTGCGGTCATCCGGATCGAGGGCGGCCGCGTCGAACTGGAGGACCGGCACGGTCGGGTACGGGTGTTCCCGTTGGGCCCCGGCTTTCTCGTCGACGGCAGCCCGGTGATCCTCACCGCCCCGCGCCGCACAGCGCCCGCCGCACCGCAGCGCACGGCGTCCGGTTCGGTCAAGGTCGCCGATAGCCGGGCACGGGTGGCGCTGGCCGGGCGCATCTACGTCGAAGGCCGGCACGACGCCGAACTGGTCGAGCAGGTCTGGGGCGACGACCTTCGCGTCGAAGGCGTCGTTGTGGAATACCTCGGCGGCATCGACGACCTGACCGAGATCGTCCGCTCGTTTCGGCCTGGCCCCGCCCGGCGTCTCGGAGTGCTGGTCGACCACCTGGTTCCCGGTTCCAAAGAGGCCCGCATCGCCGAGGCGGTCCGGCGCGGCCCGGGTGGGGAGCACACGCTGGTGGTCGGCCACCCGTTCGTCGACATCTGGCAGGCGGTCAAGCCGGCCCGGGTAGGCCTGGCCGCATGGCCGGTGATCCCCCGCAACGTCGAGTGGAAAGCCGGAATCTGCCAGGCGCTGGGCTTGCCGCATCGCTCTCACGCCGACATAGCCCGCGCCTGGCAGCGCATCCGTGGGTCAGTCCGTGACTGGACAGACCTGGAACCTGACCTCATCGGCCGGGTCGAAGAACTGATCGACTTCGTCACCCAACCGAGCTGACCCAACCGAGCTGACCCAACCGAGCTGACCTTGTCGCGTCAGCGCTGAATGGACTTGACGTAGAAGAACTCCTCCAGGCCGTGCATGCCCAACTCGCGGCCGAGCCCGGAGGCGCCGACCCCGCCGAACGGAGCGTAGGGGTTGAATGCGCCGCCGTTGACGTCGATCTGGCCGGTGTAGATCCGGCGGGCCACCCGCATCGCCCGGTCCTCATCACCGGACCACACCGCGCCGGACAACCCGAAGCGC